>JAFUPC010000119.1 GCA_017481495.1 Clostridia bacterium | reverse complement strand
AGGAGGAAGAGGAGGAAGAGGAGAAAATGTTGGCGGGCATGGGGTGGCTCCTTTCATCATCACAAGAAACAAAACCGTCAATCTGCACAAAAATCCGCTTGCAATTTTGTGACATCTGCACATGAACAGAAACAGAAAAATCTGTTATAATGAATACCATAAACATTATAGCACATTTTCTCTGAAAATGCAATTCATCCAAAGAAAGAAACGGAGATTTTCAACATGGAACGTAAATTAAGAATCGGTGTCTTCGGCGGCGCACGCGGAAATTCGATGATCCAGGTGCTTCTGCATCATCCGGAGGCGGAGCTGGTCGCTGTCTGTGACAAGTATCAGCCGCTTCTGGACCGTGCAAAGAAAAGCGCGGAGGAGGCGGGACTTTCCATCGAGGTGTTCAACAACTTCGAGGACTTCCTTGCCTACGACATGGACGCGGTCGTCCTTGCCAATTACGCAACGGAGCACGCGACGTATGCCATCCGGTGTCTGAAAGCGGGAAAGCACGTCATGAGCGAGGTGCTTCCGAGCGAGACGATGGCGCAGGCGGTGGAACTGATCGAGACCGTTGAGGAAACGGGTCTTGTCTACACCTACGCGGAAAATTACTGCTACATGGATCTGACCTTTGAAATGTGGCGCAAGTACAAGGAGGGTGCCATCGGCGACGTCACTTATGCGGAATGCGAATACGTCCACGACTGCGCCGCGTGCTGGGTGGATATTACCTACGGCGACCCGGCGCACTGGCGCAACCACCTTTGCCCGACATTCTACTGCACGCATTCCCTTGGCCCCATCATGACCATCACGGGACGGCGGCCGGTGCAGGTTGTCGGGTTTGAGAACCCGCCCATTGATGAGTTCTACAAGCTCGGTCACGCGGGCGGACACGCATCCGGCATTGAAATGGTCACGCTTGACAACGGCGCGATCGTCAAGAGCATCCACGGCCCTCTGAAGCTGGAACCGTCGCACACCGACTACAAGGTCTACGCGACCAAGGGGTATCTCGGCACCGCGGACGGCAAAGTCCGGCTGTACCGGGAAGGCCCGAACACCTGTCAGGGCGAAAACACCTATTATGCGCCGGAGAAATTCGTCTCCGCAGACCTGGCGAAAAACAGCGGTATCGCCTCCCACGGCGGAAGCGACTTCTACCCGACCCACTTCTTTATTGAAAAAATCCTCGGCAAGCCCGACGGAAAATGGGCGATCGACGTTTATCAGGCGGTCGATATGGGCATCTGTGGCATTCTTGCGTTCCGTTCCATCCTGAACGGCAACAAACCGATGCGCGTGCCGAACCTGCGCGTAAAGGAAGAACGCGATGAATGGCGTAATGACAATGCCTGCACCAACGCCACCGTCGCAGGCGACCAGGTTCTGCCGTGTTCCTCCTATCCCGAAAAGCCGCTGACCGAAGAAGAAGCCGCGGCGAACCGCGCGAAGTGGCTGGCAAATCATCCGGCGGAATAAGGCGTGTCAGGGGATGATGATAACTTCCCCCTGAAATCCCCAACAGCATCTACCCCCCTAAAAAATCTACAAGAAACGGAGTTGTGCGATATGAAGCAATGGACTTATCGGAAAACCCTTGGCATCGCACTGCTTGCCGCGATGCTTTGCGCATCCTGCGGTGACAATGCGGGTGCGGATACAAGTGCCGGCGGCGCTGTGACGGGCACGGAAACCGGTGCGGAAACGGAGACAGCCGCTGTAATCGAAACCGAGCGTGTTGCAGCACCGGACGATCTGCCGGATGTCAGCTATGAGGGCGAGACTTTCACCGTGCTTTACCGCGGTGCGGGCGCGACTTATGCCGTCACCGATGTCATCATTGAAGAAACCAACGGCGAAATCGTCAATGACAGCGCGTTTGAACGGAATGCAAAGCTGGAGGAAAAATACGGCATCACCCTTGCCGGCATTGAAAAAGAGGAGCCGTCCGAGCTTGCAAAACAGGAGATCATGAGCGGCTCGTCCTCCTTTGACATCATGACTGACAAAATGACCATCCTCAACACCCTTGCCGTGGAGGGATATCTCTGCGACTGGTATTCGCTCGACTGTTTTGACCCGGCGGATGCGTGGTGGGATGAAAATGCCGCAGAGGGACTTTCCATCGGCGGACAGCTGTACATGATGGTCAGCGACATTTCGATGAACGCATCTTCCCGCGCGCGGTATCTGTACATCAACAAGAAAATCGCGGCAAACTATGACCTCACCGTTCCCTATGACCTTGTCCGTGAGGGCAAGTGGACGTTTGACCGGCTGAACGAGATGATCTGCGCGGTGTCGTCCGACTTAAATGGCGACGGCGTGATGGACGGGGAAGACCTTTACGGAATGCTGACGGAAAATTCCAAATTCTTCCTCTCCGGCTGCGGCATCATCTTCACCGAAAAGGATGCGGACGACCTGCCGTATCTGTCGTTCATCAACGACCGCAGTGTGTCGGTACTGACTGATGTCAAGGCTCTGCTTGACAACAAGAAGAATACGCTTTCCTACGAGGAAGCGGCAAAAGGAAAGGACACGTCCGATTTTGCGCATATCTACGACTACGGACGTGCGCTGTTCGCCTCCGACCACTTCCTGTTTGTCCAGAACGGCGCGAACGTGGCAAGCCAGTTCTCCGACATGACCTCCGAATACGGCATTGTGCCCAATCCGAAATATGACGAAGCCCAGCCGGACTATTATCATCTGATGGATGAACACGCGTGTGCGTGGGCGATCCCGACGACGAACACGAATCCGGAAAAGACGGACATCATCATGAACTGGTGGGGCTATCTCTCGTCGAACACCCTTGTGGATGCGTTCTACGAGACGACCATCAAATACAAGCGCCTGAACGCGCCGGAGGATGCCGAAATGCTGGACATCGTCCGCGGCAGTGTCCGGTACGAAATCGCAACGATCGCGGACCTCGGCGTGATGGACGTCCTCAATTCTGCGTTCACGAGCGGAAATCTGATGTCTTCCTATGAAAAGAAGTCGAAGACCATCGAAAAGAAATTTGAAAAGCTGATTGCGGCTTATACGGAATCGGCGGAATAAACAAACAGCACACCGGCGGTGTGCACGCCCGGGTATCAGGAGGAATACATATGAGCAGACATTTCAAACTTCTGCTCCCCGATGAGGGAACGGATATTTACGCACCCTGTGAGGGGATGAGCTGGGGATACCGGTACGGGCCGAGCATCATGGTTCACGACGGCATCTGCGAAGCGTGGTTCGCTTCCCCAGGTGACGGATATGAGGCGGACTGGTTCACTTATCGCCGCTCCACAGACAACGGCAGAACGTGGAGCGATGAGGTCGTGGTTCTCACACCCACCCCCGATTCGATGGACTGGTTTTCGGTATGCGACCCGACGGTCATCAAGTACGGCGGATATTATTACATCGGCTATACGTCCACTGTGTATGCGGACGGCGGCGGTGTCTGCAACAATGCCTTCGTCGCGCGTTCCCAAAATGCCGAGGGGCCTTATGAAAAATGGACGGGCGACGGCTGGGGAGAGCAGCGCGGAGCGCTTCGCTGGATGGGAAGACCGGCTCCGATTCTGTATTTTGACGAGCCGTGGCAGAACTGGGGCGCGGGAGAGCCGTCCTTTGTCGTCAAGGACGACGTGCTGTACATCTATTATACCTGGACATCGAAACGCGCCGACGGCAGCAGCTATCATATGACCCGTGTCGCAACGGCGGACATCACAAGAGAGGACTGGCCTGCGACCGTCCGTTATCGCGGGGTCGCCGCTGTGCGTACCGGCGGGGGACACGATTCGTTCGACGTTGTATACTGCGAGGATCTTGACAAATTTGTCGCCATCTCCACGGACAAGCGTTTCACTGCGGACAGTATGCTTGCCATCTACGAATCCGACGACGGTATCTCCTTTGTGCGCGTGAACGAGATCCGTGCAAACACCAGCTTCATGTGCCATAACAGTGGAATCTCCGGCGACTGCCTGCACCATATCCGGGCGGGAGACGTCATGCTTCTCGCTTACGCCTACGGCGATGCGTGGGGACGGTGGCACACGCGCCTGCACCGGTATACATTTGCCGATATGGAGGAGGATTTCTATTCGGATGCGCCCCAAAAGGCGATCGCACGTTCGCTGGTCCGGTTCCCGTATCCCGCGCATCCGTGGGTCACGGTGATCGCGCCGGAACAGCACGTTTACCGTCTGCATCCGGGTGACTGCGCGGAGATCCGTCTGCGGCGGTTTGATACCTGTTACCGTACAGAACCGGTGATGGACGGCGTGACGTTTTCCAATTATGACAGCTCGGTGATCGCGTTTGACGGAATGCACGTCCGCGCGTGCGGGGTGGGGTATACCTATGTCGATGCTTGGTATGACGGAAAATGCGCCCGGTTCCTTGTGAACGTGTATCCCGCGGAGACGGATCTGTCGGAGGAAAACCGCGCTGTGACCGGATTCCGCCCGGTTTGTACCGAATACCGCATTCGCAGGGACGAAAACGAGGAAAAGCAGATCCGCGCGATCGTTTCCTACGGAAACGGCACATGGATGGAGGCGGGCGGCGACCGCGAACCGCGAATTACCTATGAAACCGATGCGCCGGAGATTGTCACGGTGACGGAAACCGGTCATGTGACCTGCGCGGGCGCGGACGGTACGGCTTCGGTCACGGTGCGGTGCGGGGAATACAGCATCTGTGTCCGCGTTGTCGTGTCATCATCAACATGACATTGTTTCAGTGAAAGAAAATTGTATCCAAGGAATTGCCGGAGCCGGGGTTTCCCGGTTTCGGTGATTTTTTTAGAGATTACGCGAAATTTATGAAGTTTTTTGAAAAAAGGTATTGACAAAACAAATCTTTCGTGGTATAATATATAAGTCGCGTGAGAACGGGGTGTCAGGAAACAAAAACTTCAAACTTCCGAAAGAAAATTTCAAAAAGTTTTGAAAAACCTCTTGACAAAACCGCGAAAATGTGATATAATATATAAGCTGTCAACGAGAGCGCATTGAGCGTGATCGGGACAAGCCAAAGATGATCCTTGAAAATTGAACAACAATTAAAATTGTACGAAACAAGGAGAAAGAAATTTCTCTGGAATCTCGACAATTCCTTTAATACGAACACGAAAGAAATCGTCAGATTTCTTTCACACAAAATCGTAAGATTT
>JAFUPC010000118.1 GCA_017481495.1 Clostridia bacterium | reverse complement strand
GTGTGATTTCATCATGTGGGTTCAAGTCCCATTCCTCGCACCAGCGGGTATGGCGGAATTGGTAGACGCGCTAGATTCAGGTTCTAGTGAGGATTCCTTCATGAAGGTTCAAGTCCTTTTACCCGCACCATACGTTAAACCGCAATGCGGTTTAACAATAAAAAGCACTGCTTGGGCAGTGCTTTTTTCAATAATATCCAGGCTTGACAGCCCGGGTGATATACCCTGCGGGTATGATATCCGCTTCGCGGGTGATAAATGAAAAATTACAATACTCTCGAAAGGAGCCCCCACATGATCATCCCCAGTCACATCCTCCGCGCCGCGCTTGACCGTGCTGACCGTGCCAGGTATTATCATTGGTGTGCCGACATCAGCCTGGCGGGTGAGGATTACAAGGTCAGCGAGGTTGTCTGCTTTGCCGAAAATGCGGACGACCCCCTCTCCGGCTTTGCACAGGTCAAAAAGTACGATGCCAGTTTTCTGCTGATCCTCTTATATGCAGACGACGATGCCCTGCTCTGCGAGTGCATGGATTACGTCGATACCGTGATACGGGACTTCTCCGAAGTCGAAGTGCGGACACCGTACCCGCACCTGCTCGCCTCCGGACGCATCACCTCCCGCTACACCGTTACCCTGCCGGAAGACCAACCGAATCCGGTGTATTACATCCACACACAGGAGGAGCTTACCTGTCTTCCAATGGAAGACGGTATTCCAACGGAAGACGGTATTCTGCAAGAGGATTGTGTGACCGTTTCCCTGTTCCGTGAGGAAGACAAAGCCGATATTGCGCAGGCGGTGCAGAACGGCGCGCTGGATGCGGAATACATGAATGCGGAAATGTTCGTTCCCTGCACCGTGTTTCGCGATGTAAAGTGGTACATTTTGCGTGTCAACGGAGAACCTGTGGGGTATCTGCGTGCGGAATGCGGTTATGAAAACATTTACGACATCGGCTGGCTGTATGTGGAACCGCGCTTCCGTGGACACGGTTATGCGCCGCAGCTCGTTTCGGCATTTTCGCACGATATGTTTGCAGGCGGATGTATCCCGCATTACGGATATGCCATCTCGGATGCGTCTGCGCGCGTGGCGGAAAAGTGCGGGTTTGTCTGTGACCGAAGGCCTGTGTGCCGGTGTCTTACGCCGCGCTGAACGAAATCAACGAATTCAACGGATTCAATTTTTAGCGATTCTCCGCTCCCCTCTTGACAGAAATCCCGATTTGTGATATACTATACATATCCATAAAAGCCCCATCATACGGGGCTTTTTAGGTTTATCCCAATCGAAAAAGGAAAACAATCATATGAGTTTAACAGACATCGGTTATGTCAAACGCCTAATGGCAGCCCACGGCATTACCTTTCAGAAAAAATTCGGTCAGAACTTTCTTATCAATCCGACCGTTCCGGAGCGGATCGCATCGGAATGCGGCGCCTCCCCCGAAGATGCGATTTTGGAGATCGGCCCCGGCATCGGCACGATGACACAGTATCTCTGCGAAATGTACGAAAAAGTCGTCGCCGTGGAGATCGACCGCGCGCTGATCCCTGTGCTTGCGGAAACGCTTGCCGATTATGACAATGTCACCGTTCTGGAAGGCGACATCATGAAAACCGACCTGCCCGCGCTGTTCGCAGAGCATTTCGCCGGTAAAAACGTCACCGTCTGCGCCAATCTCCCCTATTATATCACGACCCCGATCCTGATGCTGCTCCTGGAATCCGGTGTGCCGCTTGACAACATCACGGTCATGATCCAGAAGGAAGTCGCCGACCGTCTCGCCGCCGCACCCGGAAGCGCGGATTACGGCGCTGTCACCGCTTCCGTGCAGTATTACGCGGCGGTGGAGAAGCTGTTCAACGTGTCCGCCGGGAATTTCCTGCCCGCCCCGAAGGTCGATTCCGCGGTCGTCCGTCTGCGGCTGTACAAGGACAAGCCCGTGAAACCCGAAAGCGAGGAGATGCTGTTCCGCGTCATCCGTGCCGCGTTCGGACAGAGACGGAAAACCCTGCTCAACGCGCTCTCTGCCGGAATGGGCGATTTTACGAAAAACGAACTTTCCGCCGCCATCACCGATGCCGGTTTTGATGTAGGTATCCGCGGAGAGCGGCTGTCCACAGCAGACTTTGCACATCTGTCGGACGTCTTGTTCTGCATGAAAAACGAAAAATAAGGAACGGTCATCATGAACAAAACACTGAAAAAGATTCTCAAAGTTCTGCTCATCCTCGTGCTTGTGCTCGCAACTCTGGCGATTGCCGTGTTTGCCGTTATCAAAATTTCCGGCGCACACCGCTCCGACCCGGCGGATGTGAAATCTTACGACACGACGAACGTCTTTTGCAGTGACCAGACGCTCATCTCCGCGCACCGCTCCGGTGCGGGTATCATGCCGGAAAACACGATGATGGCGCTGACCTACTGCGCAGAAAATCCGGATTTCTCCGTGGATGTGTTTGAGTTTGACCTGCACATCACCTCCGACGGTGCTCTTGTGCTTCTGCACGACGACACGCTCGACCGCACCTCCGACAGCGAAGTGGTATTCGGGGAAAGCGGTGTCCGCGCGCAGGACAAGACCTTGGCAGAGCTGAAACAGCTGAACATGGGTGCGCAGTTTGAAACGGACAACGGAGAAATGCCGTATGCCACACTGTCCGGGGACGACGTTCCCGATTCCCTGCGGATTCTCTCGCTTGAGGATGCGCTCGACTATCTCACGGCAGTCGGTGATTTTGATTATATCATTGAAATCAAAAATTCCGGCGACCTCGGAAAGCAGGGGGTCGACAAGCTGTACGCCGTTCTCGAAGCACGGGGACTCCTGGATTCCGTCGCATTCGGGACATTCCATGAAGAGGTCAGCCTGTATGTCGATGCAAATTATCCCGCCCTCTCCCGCAGTACCTCGATCGATGAAGTCATTTCGTTCTATATCGCGGCGCTGACGGGCAGTAAATCCTATGAGCCGCCGTGCTCCGTTTTGCAGATTCCGTTTACCGAAAAATATCTTGACATGGGCATCAACCTCGGCACTGCGCAGGTCATCAACTACGCACACGCGCATAACATGGCGATTCAGTACTGGACCATCAATGACGAGGAAGATATGCGGTATCTCGTTTCAATGGGCGCGGACTGCATTATGACGGATTATCCGGATATGCTGTACCGGGTGATGGAGGAGATGGGGTTGATCGGAGAATGACCCGCATACACCTCGCAGTCCTCCTGTGTCTCGCGCTTACGCTCCTTTCCCTTTCCGCCTGCGGCGGCGCATCATCGGGGGAAGCGAGCACGCAGAACGGCATTTATATCATTCCGGGCAAAACACCCACCGGGACGGTACAAACGGAACCGGTGACCGAATCTCCTCCGGAAACTGTCATGGAATCCGTCACCGAACCGCCCGCCGTCACGACAGAAGCTGTCACGACAGAAGCCGTCACGACCGTCCCAGAAACCGAAGCGATCACAGAAGCACAGACGACCTCACCCGCGCCGGAAACCACCGCCGAATCCGCCGTCACCATCCTCTCCGTCACCTCCCCCATCGCGCCGAACAGCAACGCCACGCTGACCGCCAAAGGTATACCGGGCACAACATACAGCATCACCGTTTACTACAGCTCCGGCCCGAGCACGGCAAAGGGACTGGCTGACAAGACCGCCGCTTCCGACGGCAGTCTCTCGTGGGAATGGAAAGTCGGACAGCGCACCAAAGCGGGAACGTACCGCATCGTTGTTTATGGCGGTGGAGAGACGGCTGAGACGACATTCACCGTGACAGAATAATCACTCGGATACGAAAGGACGGATGCAGACATGGGACTGCGCTTCCGCAAAACCATCAATTTAGGCGGCGGATTCCGCCTGAACATCAGCAAGTCCGGTGTCGGATTCAGCTGGGGAACGAAAGGATTCCGCATCACCAGAACCGCCGACGGAAAGATGAAGAAGACATTTTCGATACCGGGGACGGGGATTTCGTATGTGATGGATGAAAAGAAGAAAAAAACGAAATAAAATACAGACCTCCCGCACGTAGAAAAAGGATTCCGATGCGGGAGGTATCTTATTCTGTTTTACGAAAGCAATTCCAGTGCCCGCTTATACAGCGGGTCGAATTCGCATCCGCAGCTGCCGCATTCGGTGTCGGCTTCTCTTATGGCGGCAATCAGCGCCGCTTTGTCTCTGCCACTGTCACCGTCCAGCCATTTCTTCGACGGCACGGCGATCAGATCCCAGCCGCAGGCAGCGAATTTTTCGAGAATCGTATCAAGCTCGGTCATATAAAATTCCTCACAATGAAAAAATTATTTCGTGGAAACTCATTTTCTGTAAAGCAGACGGTATTCCGACGAATTGCCGTTTGCGCTGTCAAGGGTCAGAAGCAGGTCGTGTGCATCCGTTTCGGGCAGGGTCAGGCGGATCGTTTCGCCCTGCTTGTTTTCGCACGCGCCGATCTCGCCGGTCTCCCAGGTGCCGAAATCATAGGTCTTGTCCCCGACTTTCACGGTCGCGCGGACGGTGTCGGACACAGGCACGGGAGCATCGTTGAGATACCACAGCTCAAACGAGAATTCTTCCCCGGCTTTCCAGTCGAACTTCGGCAGGCGCGCGGAGGCGATGGTATTCCGCAGGGAATCTTTTACCGCAAAATACGCGGGCTTCTTTTCCGCCGGATAGGTGAACAGCGCGTTGTTGGCGGCGGTGATCCACGGCTCGTTGTAGCACCAGTTGATCGCCATTGAGCAATACGGCCACTGACGGCGCGCTTCCTCGAAAATCGCCTTGTAACCCTCGCACTGCATCCACTGCGTGTTATCAACGACATCTTCCAGACACGCGGGTTCTCCGAAATACTTGCGGTAAACGTCCATGCACAGCCAGCGTTCCTCCGACCAAGCCTTGAAGCCGTGGTGGTAGATCCAGGATTTGCTCTTTTCAATCGGGAACAGCTCGTCCTCAGGGATGATCTTTTTCAGGTTTTCGACCGAAGCGGCGGACGGGACGCCGAATTCACTGTACGCGGTGCCGTGGCCGTTCTGGAACATTTCGTACACCTGCTGTTTGCCGTCATCGAACACATAACAGCCGTGCTTCATACCGATGAGCGGGCTTGTCATGATGAACGGGCGTTCAAAGTCGAGTTCGTAGCAGAGTTTATTGAGCAGGCGCAGGGCGTGGGACTGGTCATCCATGCCGGACCAGTCGTTGAACAGCTCGTTGCCGCCGCACCACAGAACGATACACGGATGACGGCGCAGTTCTTTGATGACCGCGGTCGCCTCCTGCTCGAGAATGGCGAGATACTGCGGCGTGCCCACGTAATTGTTGCAGGCAAGCACGAATTCCTGCCACAGCATGATGCCGAGCTCATCGCAAAGCTCGTAGAATTCCCGCTTTTTGAAGCCGGAACCGCCCCACAGGCGCAGGATGTTCATGTTCGCTTCCTTTGCGGGGATGAGCAGGTCGCGGTACTGCTGTTCCGTGATGCGCCCGAAGAACAGATCGGGGTTGACCCAGTTGGAGCCTTTGGCGAAGATGCGGCGGCCGTTCAGCTCGACGGTTGCCGGTGCGGGATAACGGGATTTCGGGAAACCGAGCGGTTCGTGGTCGGCGCCGCCGCGGTTCATGACCAGCTTCACCGTGCGGAAGCCGATTCTGCCCGTGACCTCGTGCTCCGCGTTCTTGGCTGTCCAGGTGTAGAGATACGGCTCGCCCTGACCATTGCACCACCACAGATGGATGTTGTCAAGGGTACACGCAGGTTCTGTGCCTTCGTAAACGACCTTGCCCTCTCGGTCGCAGATGGTGTAGGTGCAGGGGAGGTCGCAGTCTGTTTCAAAACGGACAGTGGCGGTCGTTCTGTCCGCATTCAGCGTGTAGAACGGTTCGCAGTTCCGGATATAACCCTTTGTGCGCGTTTCAACATAACACGGCTTCCAGATACCGGAGATGATGAGTCTGGGATTCCAGTCCCATTCATACGTTGCCGGTGGCTTGCAGGACTGTGCCGCCATTTCGCGCGGGGTCGCAAACTCTCCGGGCAGCTTCGGATGCGGGTGAATCAGCACCGTGAGCGCGGAACCGGGGTGCGCGATGTCTGAAAGGTCAATTTCGGTCTTTGTGTACATACCCTCATGGGAATACACGGTTTTTCCGTCGATGAGGATATCGAAGATGTAGTCGATGCCCTCCGCGACAAAATACGCACGCTCACCGGGCTTGGTTTCGTAGTCCAGCGTCGTCTCATACTTCCAATAGTTGTCTTCGACTTCCAGAAAGCGTTCAGCGGTGGTGGAATACATCAGCGTATCCGCGATGCCCTCGTGGACAGCCAGGTCATACTGGAGGTTGCCGGGAACCTCTGCCGGGAACGTTGCGATGGTAGATGCGGGGTCGGAGGTGGCAAGAAGTGAGGCTTGCCAGGTCTGGGAGAATTTCATTGGTGAAAGTCCTTTCTTCGGTTGATTGGAATGTATGGGGTCTTTGTATTTGCGGGAAAGATGGGGGATGTTCCTTATATCAAATAATTTTCCCCTCACAATGATCCATCTCATGTTGAATGATCTGCGCCGTTCTGCCGGTGAAATTCTTGATCTTCACCTTTCCGTCGCGCGATTGCCAGCGGACCTTGATTTTGGTGTATCTGCGGCAGCGGCGTTCGCCGTCAAGGGAGAGGCAGCCCTCTTCGGTTTCGTATGCGCCGCTTTGGGCGATGATTTCGGGGTTGAACATTTCGGCATACCTGCCCTCATCATCAAAGACGATGATACATTTCGACGTGCCGATCATATTTGCGGCAAGACCAACACAGCGTTTGGCGTTGGCGCGCAGGGTATCCATCAGATCATCGGCGGTCGTGATGTCCTCCGCAGATGCAGGATTGGCGCGGGAGGAGGGGATGCCGAGGAAGAAAATATCGCGGACGATGGGTTTCTGCATCTTTCATTCCTCCCGCTTCTTCGGTTCTTTTCGTCGATTGCCAGACTCCGTTTTGCAATCGGTTCCCCCAGGCGTCTTCGGATGCTTCTTCTTTTTCTTCGGTTTGACCGCCGAAAATCCGAAATTTCCGAGCTTTTTGCCGAGCGCAAAATATTCCCCGTGCGCAAAGGCGGCGAGGTGTGCTTTGTCCAGCCGCAATTTACCGTCGGTGCCGATCAGCGCATCATCGACATGGACGGACACGATGTCCGCCAGAAACATATCGTGCGAGCCGAGCGGAACAACATCCGTCACGCGGCAGGCAAGAGACAGCGGTGCTTCCGCGATCATCGGGCAGGAAAAGCCGGGGACTTCTTCTCGGTGAAGACCGCATTTTTCAAATTTATCGACCTTGGCGCCCGTATACATTCCGCAATAGTCTGTCGCGCGGATGAGGTCTTCGGTCGTTAAGTTGATGACGAACTCCCCGGATTCCTTGATGATATTGTAGGAATACCGGCGCGGGCGGACGGAGATGTATGTTTTCGGCGGGACGGTGTTCGTGATGCCGGTCCACGCGACGGTCAGGATGTTAGATTTCTCCATTGTTCCGCAGGAGATCATGGCAGGAGGCAGCGGCGCGATCAGCGCACCGCCGCGCCATTCGGTTTTTGACATGGTAAACGGGTTCCTTTTCACTTATAATTTCTGAATGACAACGGTTTCCCCGCGCTTGACAAACATACTGTTTTCCGACAGATGATACGGCACATCGAGCAAAAGAACAGGGACAGTGGTCTCTGCCGCAACGGTAAACGCGGTGTCGCTTTCCGTGACGGTATACGCGGGGGCACCGTCGAACGCCATGTCCTTCCACGCAAGCGGCAGGAAATACGCGCGGTCACATCCCGCGGTGCTTTCGGTATCCAGCAGGAGAACCGTCTCGCGGTCAAGGTTCAGAGAATCCATTTTGGGGGTATACAACACCCGGCTTTCGTTTGACAGATTGTCAAAACGAAGATGTGCCAATTCCGTTTCCGCGCCCGTTTTTATATTGTAGCAACACAGTCTTGCGTTTCCGGAAACCGTTTCCCGTCCTCTGTGGCACACGGTGACAAAGACGGTGCCGTCCTCCTCGGAGATCGCGCCGATGAGCGGCTTTGCACAGCGGGCGAACATATAGTACGCGGGCTTTTCGCCGCCGTAGTAATCGACCATCGACCAGCTGTTTGCTGCCGGCCAGCAGTCGTTGTACATCCAGTAAATGATGCCGGAGGAATACCACGCATTGCGGCGGAACAGCTCCATGGAAAGCCGCACCCACTCGCAGTGGAGCAGCTGCATTTTATAAACACGGTCTTCCCCGCTTGTGTATTCCCCGAACACTCCCCGCGCCATACGGTCGACATAGCCGTACAGGGTGACACTGCCCAGTCCCGGATTGTTTTTCGTGTGATATTCGGACACGGACACATCGTCGCCGAAGATGTCCTCTTCCGTCATAAAGCGGCGCAGGGACGACACATACGGCATCCCCATCGCCGGCTGTTCGGCGCAGAAGCGGTCAAGATACCGGTCAAAATAGGTGCGGTACGCATCAAAGTTCCCCTCTCTGACCCATGCAAAGAAGTTGCCCAGAAACTGCGTGTTGTGAGACGTTCCGCGCACGCCGGACGCATACGGCACACCGCCGTAGGGACTGGACGGCAAAAACCGTCTGTGCGGGTCAAGCGCATCCAGCACGGGGGCGATCGCTTCGAGTGCCGCGCGGCGACCAGGATAATGCGGCATATTTTCGTCGCCGGAAACTGCGTTTTCGTTGTCGCCCGACCACCAGACAAGGCTCGGATGATTGCGCAGGGTCAGTGCGGCGTGCCGCGCTTCGCGTTTCAGTTTTTCAATGAACGCATCGTCCTCCTCGGGATACGTTCCGCACGCCATCAGGAAATCCTGCGTGACGAGAACGCCGTATCGGTCGCACGCATCGTAAAACGCTGCCTGCTCAAAGATGCCGCCGCCCCAGACACGGAGCATATTGTATCCGCCGTCACGCGCCATTTTTACAAGCGCATCCAGCTTTTCGGGCGTTTCCTCGCTTGGGAACGGTTCTGCGGGAACCCAGTTGGCACCGGTGCAGAAAATCTTCACGCCGTTGACAAGCAGAACAAAGGAAGAGGAGCCTTCGTTTCTGTCCCAGTCGATGAGCTGGTCGTAGGTCTTGTATTTTGCCGCCATTTCCGCCGCGGGAGAGTTGGGTTCGTCTTCCACTTCCAGTATCACGGCGGTGCGGATGCCGAATTTCTGTGTTTTTATGGGGTTGCCGTTCTGCTTCACCGTCAGGGTGTAAAGCGGCTGTTCCCCGTATCCTGCGGGGTACCAGAGCTTTGCCGCCGGGATGTCGGCGAACATCGAAAGCACGGTACTGGTCTCTCCCTTTGCCGTCGGCAGAATGCGGCGTTCGCGCGAAAACACGGTCTTCCCATCCGGGTCGGAAATTTCAACCGTGACCCACCCGTCACACGTGACATCTGCAAACGCGGCGCGGACACCAACCTGTGCAACAAGTGCTCCGTCAATTCCGTCATGGATACTGTCCGTCCAGACGTAAATGTGTTCGAGCCGATCAACATTCGGCGTTTCCAGACGGACATCGTGCCAGATGCCCATCGTGACGAACCGTGCGACCCAGTCCCATCCGTAGGTACACTGGATGCGGCGGGTGTTGATGCGCTCGGTCGTGAAAGCACCGCGGCGTGGCGGGCAGTCCTTGACTTCTCTGATGGGGGAGCGGAAGCGGACTTCCAGCGTGTTTTCCCCCGCATGAAGCTGTTGTCCTGCCGGGAACGTCCACGGGATGAACATATCGTCGGCTTCCCCAAGGACAGTTCCGTTCAGGACGACCGTGCAGTAGGTGTCAAGACCATCAAAGACGAGAACAGCATTGTCCGCAATGTCGTCATCGGTCAGAGCAAAGATTTTCGTATAAGTGACATCGCAGTTCTCGACCCACCGGCAGTCGTCAGCATTCGTGCGGTAATAGAGGTCACCGAGAATGCCGGCGGCTTTTAAGTCCGTGTGGACACAGCCGGGGACGGCGGCAGGAATCGTGTAATCGTGGGTGTCGCTGTCTGTGATATGGCACAGCCATGCGCCGTTGAGTGTCATCATGATCATGTCCTTTCGGGGATGGATTCGATTGCCGTTTATGCGGCGGCTTCGGTTTCCGCGGAAGCGTCTGCGGACGGTTCTGTCGGTGCATCGGTCGGCGTGTCAGCCGGGGCTTCGGTCTCCGTCGGCGGAATCACCTCCGGCGGGGGTTCCGTTGCGGGAGCTTCGGTCTCGGGTTCGGTCGGAGTCGGGGCTTCCGTCTCCGGCGGCTCGGTTTCCGGCGCTTCGGTTTCGGGTGCGGTCGTCTCCGGTGTTATCGGTTCCGTCACGGGCGGGGTTGTTTCCGGGAGCGTTGGATCCGTTGTGACAGCGGGCGGCGTATCGGTTTCCGTTTCGGTTTCGGTCTCCGTATCCCCGGTATGATCGACATAATGCTCGGTACAGAACGAATTGACCGCGCGGGTCGATGTTCCGGAAATACCGGCATACCGGTCTTCTCCAAGCAATGCGCTCCAATACGCAAGGATCCTCGAATCGGTGATGCCGTCCTCCGGCTCCCATTCGCGGTATACATACTGTGCATCCGTGACCATTACCTGCGCCGGGAAGTCGCGGTTTTCCACGCGGACAAGACCAACCTGTGTCACGTTTTCTTCGGGACAGTCCTCGCACGCGACGGCACCGGTCACGGTATCATAATTGACAAGGACGTGCGTATCGCACGCAGTGGTCGGTGCGGTTTCCATCGTAAAATAACCGGTCTCCACGCGGCTTCCGCGCAGATCGTGCTTGCAGGCATTCGTCACCAGCTTGCCGGAGTCCATGCAGTAGGTCGCAGTCGTCACGCCGGACACCAGTTCAAAGGAATCCAGCTGCCGTCCGGAGGACTGTGCGGCTTCGATGAGCGGCTGATGCAGGCGCGTCATCACGACATCCCAGATATAGGTCGCCGGCGACACGGTCGCGATATTGCCGATGGTACGCTGTTCGGTATAGCCGAACCAGCACGCACCGACGTAATACGGCGTATAACCGCAGAACCAACGGTCGTAGTCGTCGGTCGCCGTACCGGTCTTGCCTGCGACGTCCACATATTTCTGCAATGTGACTGCCTTTGCCGTACCGTTCTTGACGACATTCTGAAGCATCTTCGTCATGATGCAGGCGGTCTGCTCGCTTGTGACGATGGAGGATTCCGGCTGATTGTCGATGAGGATCTCGCCGTTCTTGTCAAGCACCTTGGTATAGGTGCGCGCTTCGGTATAAATGCCGTCGTTGGCAAGGAACGAGTACCCTTGGGTCATCTCGCGCACGGAAGTACCGACGGTCAGCGCACCGAGTGCCAGCGGCGCATAATCGATGTCGGTCAGTGTTGTGCCGTCAACCCGTTCGTAGCGGTCGGTGATGCTGTAAAGCCCGATTTTCTGCGAGAAATCGTAGGAGTTCTGCGTGCCGAGCAGGTCAAGCACCTTCATGGCGACGGTGTTGACGGAACGCTCGACGGCGGAATTGATGGTCGTCAGACCCTTGTAGACCGCGGGCAGGTTCGCCGGGTACGCAGTATAGGTGGTCGTGCCGTAGGAATTGGTTTTTTCGTTGAACGTAAACGGCGTGTCGTCAATGACGGTTCCGTAGGTGATGAGACCCGCATCCAGCGCCGGCGCGTACACGGTCAGCGGCTTGATGGAGGAACCGGGGGAACGCTTCGCCATTGTCGCTAAGTTGAAGCCGCGGGAGATGGTCTTTTCCCCTCTGCCGCCGACAAGGCCGAGAATGTTGCCGGTATTCGGATCGGTTACGACCATCGCGCATTCCGGCTTGACAGCGCTGGATACCGTTGGGAAATTGGAGTCGTCCCGGAACACATCTTCCAGCGTTTCCTGCACGAACGGGTCCATACAGGTATAGATGGAAAGCCCCTCAGAATACAGCATCGTAGAGGCGGCAATATAGGAAATGTCAAGTTCTTCCTGCAAGTCGGCGATGACGTCCTCGATGACCGCGTCCGTATACCAGGAATTGGTCGTCGTGCCGGTGACCTCGTCGTACTGCATATCAAGTACCAGCTCCTTGTTCAGCGCAAGGTTGTACTCTGCTTTTGTGATGAAGCCGTATTCGAGCATTTCGGGCAGAACCTGCTCGTTGCGGCGAAACGCATTTCTGTCGGGATGGGAATAGGGATTGTAGTAGGTCGGAGATTTCGGAATGGCGGCAAGCGCGGCGCATTCGGTTAAGTTGAGCTCCGACAGGTCCTTGTTGAAATACCGCTGTGCGGCGGCTTTGATGCCGTAGGTACCCGAACCGAAGCTGATGGTGTTCAGATACAGTTCGATAATCTCTTCCTTCGACAGCTGTTTTTCCAGATTCAGCGCGCGGAAGATCTCTTGCACCTTTCGCTGAATGGTGACATCGTCGTCCTGCGTCAGGTTCTTGACCAGCTGCTGGGTGATGGTCGAGCCGCCGCGGGAACCGATGCCCATGACCCATTCAAAGGTCGCACCGAATGTCGCATACCAGTCCACGCCGCTGTGATTCCAGAAACGGTGGTCTTCCACGGCAATGAACGCATCGACCAGGTCCTGCGGCAGTTCCTGATAGGATGCCCACAGACGGTTTTCCGAGCTGTGCAGACGCTGGTCTTCCAGCTCCACGGGAACGCCGTTCGGGTCGTCGGAATAATCCATGTAGTAAAGACGCGTGGTCAGGTTCTGGCTTGTAGTGAGGAGCGTGGAGTCGATCGTGGGGTCGACATAATTCTGGATCCAGAGCGCAAACACGCCGAGCACGATGGTACCCGTGATCATGCCGATCAGTCCTACCGTAATGACGATATTGAGCAGCCACGAGCCGATGCGCAGAAGCACCCGTCCCATGATGCCGCCCGCGTGCAAAATCTCCCGCCCCCAGTGGATGCGGTTTTCGTCGGTCTCGCGGGGCTTGGGCGGCGCGTTGACGTAATGCTTCTTGCCCGGCACATTGCCGGGTGTTTCGGTGTTTTTCGTATTGTCAACGATCCTGCCGTGCGCACCGGTGGAGGCGTTCTGCACAGCCGTTTTCTCGCCGGTGTGTGCCGCAGGCGCGGCAGAGGGGGTCTGCGCACCGGTTTCCGGGGTCTTGTCCGGGGATTTGTCCGGAGACATATCCGGGGACGGCGTTTGGGAGACGTCACCCGTCACAGGCGTTTGCCGGTTATCGTTCATGCGTTTCATTCCTTTCCGTTTTGTTATCTTCTTTTTATCTCTCGTTTATCGTAAAATCGCGTTCTCTTTCCCCAGCAGCTCTTCAAACTGCAAAAGCACATACGGGGTCAGTGCGATGGGCGGGGTCAGGTCGCGGTGATAGGTCTTGTCCGTGCTGTCGTAAAAGGCGACGGCGATGCCGCGGGTGCCGTTTTCCGCGCGGAAGATCTCCGCGAGATTCTTTGCCCGGCAGAAACTTTCTTCTCCCTCCCCGGTGGATGGCACACGCAGAAACAGCGTTTTCGCCGTCTGTGGGATGGGGGTGTCTGATGCGGGCTTCGGCGGGCGGGTGTTGTCCGTCCGCGGTGCGGTCGGGGTCTGTGTGGAAGATGGCATTGCGGCATTGGATGTGCCGTGTGTGCCCTTGTCCCCGGAATCGGTGTCCGACAAAATTTCGGCATTGGAGCGCAGGGGGAAAATGGTCTTTGCGATGAGCTTGGGGTCTTCCTCCTCGCGGATATTCAGCTCTCCGACAATGAAGATCGCCGTATCGTAGGCAAGATAGGGCGCGGCGGATTCGAGTACCCGCGGGAAGACGATGACTTCCATTTCGGCATACCGGTCTTCCACAGTGATGAACGCCATATTTTCGCCTTTTTTCGTGATCTTGGAAACGCGCTTGGAGACGACGCCCGCGATGGCGACCTGCTGACGGTCGGTAAATGTACCGTTGGCGGTAACACCGCCTGTCACATTCCCGCCGACGGCATCCTCACCGTCCGCCGTTTCAAACGCCGCCATGATGTCGCCGATCTCGGTCACGTCCAGCTGTGCCATGTGTTTTTCGTAATCATCCAGCAGATGCCCCGAGAAGCACTGTCCCGTCGCATCGCGTTCCAAAAGCAGTTTTTCCCGCCCGGAAAACTCCGGGATGTCGGGGTAGCGGTAGCCCTCGGTGTGGCGGTTCGGCGCTTTGTCTGCATTGTCCGCGCTTTCCTCGGAAAAGGCGGAGAACATATCCAATTGTCCCGTGACAGCGGTGCGCATCCGGTCGGTATATTTGTCGATGATGGTCTCGTAGCTTGCGTAAAGTTGACTGCGTTTTTCGGGGAGCGCATCGAATGCACCGCACTTGATGAGTGCTTCCACAGGACGCTTGGGGCAGTCCCCGGCTTCGGTCATGCGCGCGGCGAAATCCTCGAAATCCGCAAACGGCCGCTTGTCCCGCTCCGCGATGATGTGCTCGACAAACTGCACGCCGACATTTTTCACGGCGAGCAGACCGTAGCGGATGCACTTTTTCCCGTCCCGCTCGGCGACGTGATAGAACTTCGCGCTTTCGTTGATGTCGGGGGAGAGGATGGGGATGTGCAGGCGCTGTGCTTCGGCGATGTATTCGGCGGTTTTGTTCATGCTTCCGTTGACGGAGGTCAGAAGTGCCGAGAAATATTCGCCGGGATAATGGCGTTTCAGGTACGCCGTGCGGTAGGAGGTATAGGCGTAAGCCGTGGCGTGCGCTTTGTTGAACGCATATTTTGCAAAGGATGCCATATCGTCAAACAGTGCCCCTGCGGTCTCCTCGTCAAAGCCGTTTGCAATGGCACCGCAGTTGACGGTCGTGCCGTCCTCCGCCGTCTGTCCGTAGATGAACGCCTGCCGCTCCGTTTCCATGACGTCGGCTTTTTTCTTTGCCATCGCGCGGCGCACGATGTCGGCACGGCCGAAAGAATAGCCCGCAGCTTCCCGGCAGATCTGCATGACCTGCTCCTGATAGACGATACAGCCGAACGTCACATCGAGAATGTCTCCGAGCATCGGCGCGGGATAGGTGATCTCATCGGGGTGCTGGCGGTTGTAGATGAATTTCGGAATGGAATCCATCGGCCCCGGACGGTAAAGGGAGATCGCCGCGACGATCATTTCGAGATCATCAGGCAGAAGCTGGGTCAGCATATTCCGCATTCCGCCGGATTCTAATTGGAACACGCCGAGCGTTTTCCCTTGCCCGATCATCGCATACGTTTCGCGGTCGTCAAAGGGGATCCGGTCACAGCGGAAACCGGGGGTGTGCTCCCGGATCTGTTCCTCGGTGTCGGCGATGATGGTCAGATAACGCAGACCGAGAAAGTCGATCTTGAGAAGTCCCAGGGCTGCGACTGTGTCCATATCGAACTGCGTGACGACCATGCCGCCGTTTTCTGCCAGCGGCACATAATCGGACACGGGTTTGTCCGTGATGACGACACCCGCCGCATGGGTGGAGGCATGGCGCGGCATTCCCTCAAGGGCTTTTGCCGTGTCGATAAGCGTTTTCACCTGCGGGTCGTTTTCGTACCGCTCTTTCAGTTCTTTCTGCTCCAATGCTTTTTCAAGGGTGATGTGCAGGTCCTGCGGAATCGCTTTTGCGACCGCATCAACATCCGCATACGACATTCCGAGTGCCCGTCCGACGTCCCGCACTGCGGCACGCGCGGCAAGTGTTCCGAACGTGACGATCTGCGCAACGTGGTCTTCCCCGTAACGGCGCTTGACATAGTCGATGACTTCGCCGCGGCGGGTGTCGCAGAAGTCGATGTCAAAGTCCGGCATACTGACCCGCTCCGGATTCAGAAACCGTTCAAACATCAGACTGTACCGGATGGAATCGACATCCGTGATGCCGATGAGGTACGCCACAAGCGACCCCGCGCCCGAGCCTCTGCCGGGGCCGACGGGAATGTCCACGCTTTTCGCGTACCGGATGAAGTCCCAGACGATGAGATAGTATTCGGCGTATCCCATCTTGCAGATGACGTCCAGCTCATACGCGATGCGTTCCCGGTATTCTTCTTCGGGATGGTCGGCGGAAAAGACGAGCGTTCCGTTCTGTATCTTTTCTTCAAAGCCTGTCATGGCAAGGGTGCGCAGATAATCGGGCGGCGGCGTGCCGTCCGGGGTACGGAACACGGGCAGATACAGTTTATCAAAAGTAAAGTCAAAATGACAGCGTTCGGCGATGCGCCCGGTATTGCGCAGAGCTTCCTCATCGTCGGGGAACCAGTCTGCCATTTCCTCGGTGGATTTGTAGAAAAATTCGTCCGTTTCAAAGCCGAGCGGTCTGCCATCGGCGACGGTGGTGTTCGTCTGGATGCACATGAGGATCGCCTGCGTATCGGCATCGGTGCGGCGGGGATAATGCGCGTCGTTTGTGACGACAAGCGGAATGCCGGTCTCCTCCGACATCCGCCGCAGGGCGCGGTTGACCGACTTCTGCTGCATGATGTTGTGATCCTGCATTTCCAGATAGAAATTGTCGTGCCCGAACACGCCGTCCAGCCACAGCGCATAATCCTTTGCCGCATCGTAATCCCCGCGGGACAAAAGTGACGGGATATAGCCGCCAAGGCACGCGGATAAGCAGATCAGTCCCTCATGGTATTTTTCAAGCAGCTCGTTGTCCACGCGGGGTCTGGAATAAAAGCCCTCGGTATAGCCGCGGGAGACCAGCGTGATGAGATTTTTGTATCCCGTCTCGTTTTCGACGAGCAGAACCAGATGATAGTAGTTTGACTCCCGGTCGGCGGTCTTGATGTGTCGGGACTTCGGCGCGACATAGACCTCGCACCCGATGATGGGGCGGATGCCCTCTTTCACGCACGCGCGGTAGAACGCGACCGCGCCGTACATATTGCCGTGGTCGGTCAGTGCAACAGCGGTGTGTCCCGCTTCCTTTGCCAACTTCGGAATATCTGTGACCCGGATGGCACCGTCAAGGAGACTGTATTCGCTGTGAAGATGCAAATGGACAAATTCGTTTGATAGGAGCATGGTTTTTTACAGCCTCCTTTGCAGGAATACGTTTTGTTTCTCTCTGTAGGGGGCGCCCATTGAGCGTCCGTAACATATGGATATGATGTCGGATATTATGAATAAATGTATCCTATGTACCCTGTCCGTCTTCTTTTTTCCCGAAATCGACGATCCGTTTCAGGCGGTGATTGAGTCCCGATTTCGTCATGGGCGGGTCGTGCAGGGCGGCAAGGTCTTTTAAGGGCAGGTCGGGGTGTTCGTAGCGCAGGCGGGCGGTCTGCTGAAGCTCCACGGGGAGAAGCCGGAAGCGGTCTTCCTCCATCAGGGTGCAGATGGCTTCATACTGCACCGTCGCGGCATCGACCGTTTTTCCGAGATTGGCAAGCTCACAGTTGGAAACGCGGTTGGCGTTGTTGCGGATGTCTTTCAGAATTTTCGCATCCATGATGGCAAACGCCGCTTTTTTCGCGCCGATGACGGTCAGAAAATCCTCAATGGCTTCGCTTTCCTTGTAGTACAGTACCGGCATCCCTTTGCGCGCGGTGTGCTTGGGCGCAAGCCCGTTTTCTTCGAGAAAATAGCCGAATTCCTCCGCCATATCGTCCTCCGACAACACCATGTCAAGATGATAATAGGTCGCAGGGTCGGTGACGTTTCCGCAGGACAAAAACACCCCGCGCAGAAACGCAGTATGGCATGCGGGACAGGAGAACACCCCCTCCGGCAGTGCGGCAGGTCTGTCCACGCTCGCCGGATGCGGAATGGACGACTGCGGAAACTCGTCTGCGATGCATCTTGCATCATCATCCCGCAGAATGATTTGATAGGATTCGCCCTCGGTTTCTCCGTCCGGCAGGGTATCGGCAGGTGCGGCATCGAAATCGTCTGCGGATGCCAGTGCCGTGCGGATGCCGTACACCTCCCACAGAAGCGTTCCCGTCAGACACGCGGTCGCGTGACTGCGCGTCGTGAAGCGGATCTCCCGTCCGCAGAACAGATATGCCGCGCGGAGAATCCCGAGCAGAAGTGCCTTTTTACAACACGGTTTTTTGATCCTGATTTCGCACAGGGCATTTTTGGTTTCCGCGGCGAAGGACATGGTGGTTCTGACCTACTTTCTTTTTCAAACGCAATATTTGAGTATTGACATTGTCATTACGTTGTGGTATAATATAATAAAATGAGAGGAGTGAATTTTTATGGCAACAACAAATCTGAATATCCGGGTAGACGAAAATCTGAAAAAAGAAGCTGAAGTTCTCTTTTCCGATCTGGGACTGAATATGTCAACCGCAATCACCATGTTTTTGCGGTCGGCGATTAATTATAACGGCATCCCTTTTGAGGTTCGTAAACCATCCGCTTCTGTTCCATCGTCTCTTTCATCTCCACAGTATGCAGTCGCCCCCGAAGAACTTTTCAATAAAGTATCGGATGCTCTGCTTTATGAAAACCGAGAAGCTTATCAGGAACTGGCAAAATGATTTATATACTTGATAAAGCTTTAATCGTATCCATGCATAAAAAGCAAATCAGTCTTTATGGCGGAATATTGGGTATCCGTGATGAAGGATTACTCGATTCTACCATTGCCGCTCCGTTTCAAACATTTGCAAATGTTGAGTTATTTCCAACAATTGAGGAAAAAGCGGCGCATCTTGCATACGGATTGATTCAAAATCATGCCTTTATTGACGGAAACAAGAGAACCGGTATCCACGCCATGTTGATTTTTTTGAGGTTAAATCAGATAACCCTTGACTATACGCAACAGGAACTGATTAACATCACTTTAGAAATTGCTTCCGGTAATATCACTTGCGAAAAATTTACCGAATGGATCAGAGAACATATCCAATGACGTTCCGAAGCCTGCCGCCGTCGTGCGGCAGGTTTTTTCATCTTTTCAGAGAAGACAATCTCCGACCGTCCGTATCTCCGGCTCGATCCAAATGCCGTTTTGGGCAAAGATCTTCTCCTTTACATACGCGATGAGCGTGTTGACATCTGCCGCTGTCGCGCCGCCGCGGTTGACGATGAAGCCCGCGTGCTTGTCGCTTACCTGTGCGCCGCCGACGGAATATCCTTTCAGTCCCGCTTCGTCGATCAGCTTCGCGGTGAAGTATCCGGGATACCGCTTGAACGCGCTTCCGGCGCTGGGAAATTCCAGCGGCTGTTTTTCGCGGCGGCGGGCGAGATAATCCTCCATTGCCGCCCGGATGACAGCGGGGTCATCTTTTTCAAGCGAAAATTCTGCCGAGAGGATGACCGCTTTTTTCTGTGAAAACACCGATGTGCGGTAACCGAACGCGCAGTCCTCACCGGGTACGGTGACAACGCGGTCTTCGAAACTGTCGTAATACGTAACTGCAGTGATGCGCTGTCCGACCTCGCCATCATACGCGCCCGCGTTCATGTACACCGCGCCTCCGACCGAGCCGGGAATGCCGTATGCAAACGCAAGACCGCCAAGACCCGCATCCCGCGCGGCGATACAGACAGCGGACAGATGCGCGCCGGCGTCCGCCCGCACACAGGTTCCGTCCACGGTGATGCGCTTCATGCCGGAGGTGAACAAAACACAGCCGTCGAAGTCCGCATCCTGCCACAAGAGATTGGAACCGTTGCCGACAAGGGCGCACGGGATCCCCTTTTCGCGGCAGTATGTGACAGCGGCGATGAGCGCATCCGCGCTTTCCGGGTACAGAAGATACCGCACCCTGCCGCCGATGCGGAACGTGGTGTGTGACGCCATGAGACCGTCCTTCTCATATGGAATTGTCAATGTTTGCAAAGTATGTTCAAAAGCGGGGGTATCCAGTATCATAATTATGACCATTGCTTTTGCGTAGCAAAAGCTTCCTTTTTTGGGGAATTGTGGGTGGTTTTGCGCAGCAAAATCTTTGCATGAAGTGCAAAGAAAGCCACAAAACCTGTTTGAAATTTTATTTCAAACTTCCATCCTTTTCCGGCTGACAATAGGTATATATAATATTATATCAAATTCCCGCTCCAAATAACAGGGGTTTTGAAAAAATTTTACGGATTTCATAAAGTTTTCACATATTCCTCTTGACAAACCCGTGATAATATGATATCATATTGATATCAGCATAAAACCCATTTTCAGAAAGGAAGTTTCATCATGACAGAAATCATTTTAAGCAAGCGTAAAAACGGTATGGCGATGCTGCTTCTGTGGGGCGTATTGTATCTTGCCTCCATCGGTGTCGTCATCGGCGGCGCATTTTTCCTGGAATTTGGCCGTGTTGTTCCCGGCGCCGTTCTTCTGGTTCTGGGCATCCTCTGGCTGTGCATTGGCTGGGTACCGTTTCTCGGACTGAAGCTGCTCAATCCCGGCGAAGCGCTGGTTCTGACGCTGTTCGGCCGCTACATCGGCACCCTGAAGTCCGACGGCTTCTACTGGGTCAACCCGTTCTGCTCCGCGGTCATTCCTGCGGCAAAAACGCGCCTTTCCCAGTCCGGCGACATTGAAGCAAGCAACAAAAACAGCGTGATGCTCGCCTCTGCCGCAGGCATCAATGTGAGTGCGGACAGCGCGATCTCAAAGAAGATCTCCACCAAGATCATGACCCTCAACAACAACCGCCAGAAGATCAACGACTGTCTGGGCAACCCCGTGGAGATCGGCATCGCCGTGACATGGCGTGTCGTGGATACAGCAAAGGCAGTTTTCTGCGTGGATAATTACAAGGAATTTCTCTCCCTGCAGTGCGATGCGGCTCTGCGGAACATCGTCCGCATCTATCCGTATGACGTGGCACAGAATGTCGATACGACCGGCGACGGCGTTGCGGACGAGGGCAGTCTGCGCGGCTCCTCCGATGTGGTCGCGGCGCGCATCCGTGACGAGATCCAGACAAAGGTCGCCGATGCGGGTCTGGAGGTCATCGAAGCACGTATCACCTATCTTGCTTACGCGCCGGAGATCGCCGCTGTCATGTTACAGCGCCAGCAGGCATCCGCTGTCATCGACGCACGCAAGATGATCGTGGACGGTGCGGTCGGCATGGTCGAGCTTGCGCTGGAACGGCTTTCGGAGGGCGGCATGGTGGAGCTGGATGAGGAACGCAAGGCCGCGATGGTCTCCAACCTGCTCGTCGTGCTCTGCGGCTCCCACGATGCACAGCCGGTCGTCAATTCCGGATCCCTGTACTGAGGACGGCGTTTCCATATGGCAGAAAAGAAACAGATCCCGCTCCGGCTGTCGGAAAAGCTCTATGCAGACCTTGCCGCGTGGGCGGAGGACGATTTCCGTTCCGTCAACGGGCAGATCGAATATCTTCTGACCGAATGTGTCCGTCAGCGAAAAAAGAACGGAAAATACATCTCGGACGAAATCGACCGACCGCTTGAGATCGACATTGAATAACAGCAAATGGGGTTGCCGAAGATCCGGCAACCCGTTTATTATTAGATTGGTTCGATAACCCCGTTCTGACTGGGATAATACCTATCAAGTATGCACTGTTTCAAATAGATGGTGATGGGTTATCGAACATATCTATTTACGACACCGTCACATTCCCGGAATAACTTACGATCTCAATATTCGTCCTGCCGGGGGTTAAATACACTTCCCGCCCGGAGGGATACACAAGCTTCACCTGACTGTCGCCCGATGCCTTCGACCAGTTGATGGCGACGTATTTTCCGCCCGTGAAGTAGTAGCCCGTGCCAGATCCGACGTCATCGACCTCGATGTGGTTGTAGTCGTCGTTTGTAAAGGTGTACGGGCAGATGAGAACGATGACGTTTTCAAACGCAAGCTGTTCCCCGGTCGTGCCGTCAATGTGTTTGTTGCCGTTCTGGGAACGCAGATAGGTGTTCGTCTTGCTGTCGTAGGCAAATGTCGTCGTATGTGCGCCGAATTTGACGGTCATGGCGGTCGCCTTGGTGCCGCCGGAAAGAGAGATGACCTGATTCTCACCGACGAAGTTCAGGGGATTGTCAAAGGAGGAGGAATAGGACGTTCTGTACTTTTTGACGGCGATGGCTTTGTCCAGGTCATCTCCGTCGATAACCAGCGTATGTTCATAACTCATTGTCTGCCGTCTCACGGGGTCGCGGTAGAAATACTGTCCCGCAACGCCGTCGTTGACCGCATCCAAATTGTTGATCTTTCTGCTTTTCAGATTGACATATGCCGATTCGCTTCCACCCGCGTGGACGTAGATGGCATCGTGATTGGCGGCAAAATCGATGTAATATTCTCTGGACGAGCGCACCGAGCCGATGGCGGTCAGATTTGACCAGTCATTGAACACGCCCATGAGCCGTGTCAGACCGCCCTCGACCTGACATTCATACAATATGTCTGCCGCCGCGATCTGTTGTTGGGGAAGTGCCTGTGCGATATTGTTGAGCATAATGGCAACCGGGCGGCGCGCCGCTTCTTCTTTTGTGCAGGAAAGACCGGTCAGGGGATCGGAATATGTTCCTGCGGCGGCGGGTTCGATGACAGATGCCAGACTGTCCTTGCCGTTATCGGAGACAACAGCGGCATACGCGGGCACCGCTTCCGTGACCGCCTCCGTTTCGTTTTCGGTGACAGCTTCCGTCTCCGTAAGGGTTTCAGTTTCAGTTTCGGTGAGGGCCTGCGTGGTTTCGGGGACGGTGGTTTCCGTTTCGGTCTCGGTTTCCGTTTCGGTCACGGCGGCAGTGGTTTCCTGCGCGTTGCCATCCGTGCCGCATCCGCACAGAATGCCGAGCAGGAGGACTGTTATCAGCAGAAGCACCGTTCCTTTCGTTCTGAATGCTTTCATTTCTATCCATTCCTTTCGGGGGGTTCTGAACAATTACCTATATATTATACATCATATCACACGAAATGTCAAACCGTGTTCGGAAAGGTTTACGGAAATTTCAATATTTTTTGAAAAAACCCTTGCATCCGGGCGAAGTTTGTGTTATCATAGATATACAGATATGTCCGATAACCTGTCACCATCCATTGAAATCAAAGATATTTCGCGTATTTTCTCGGTCAGAATGAAGGTTATCGAACAAATCCAATATACCATATTTTCAAAGAAATCAGGCGATCATCCCATGACAACGATAACCGAAATCAAACTCGAAAAAATCCGTGCTCTGCAAAAGGCTCTGCACAACACCCCCGAGCTTTCCATGCACGAGAAGAAAACCGCGGCACTGCTCAAAGCCTTTCTGCGTGAAAACACCACCTGTGAAATTGTCGACCGCGGCGTGTGGTTCTACGCGGTGCGCCGTTTCTCCCCGGATGCGCCGACCGTAGCATTCCGTGCGGACATGGATGCCATACCGATGGCATCGACAGGCGAACCCTTTCACGGATGCGGGCACGACGGCCATGCCGCGGTTGTCGCAGGTCTTGCATACCTGACCGAAGACATTCCCTGCAAGAAGAATCTGGTCTTTCTCTTCCAGCCGGGGGAGGAGACCGGGGAGGGCGCACTTCTCTGCCGCGCGGTCATAAAGGAAGAACATATTGACGAAATCTACGGCTGTCACTCCATTCCGGGATATCCGGCGGGAGAGATCTTATTCCGGGAGGACGTGTTTGCGTGTGCCTCGCGCGGGATGATCCTGCGCTTTGCGGGAACGCAGTGTCATGCGGCGTATCCGGAGACCGGACACAACCCGGCGTTTGCTGTTTCCCGCGTTGTGGGGGCGCTGGACGGCTTTCTGGATGCAGACACGATGGGATACCGCGGCATGGTGCTTGCGACCGTGGTAGGGCTGAATGTCGGTGCAAAAGCGTTCGGCGTTTCTGCCGGGGAGGGAGAACTGTACCTGACCGTGCGCGCCCACTACGGCGAAGACCTGGAAACGCTCATCTCCGCCATCCGAAAAACGGCAGAAGAAGCGTGTTCCCGCGACAATATCGCGCTCGACATATCCTTTGTCGATGTCTTCCCCGACACCGTATGCGACCGGGACACCGCGCTTTCGTTCCGCGAAAAGCTCTCCGAAAACGGTATTCCCGTGCGGACGCTTGCGGAGCCGATGCGCTGGTCGGAGGACTTTGGCTGGTACACAAAGGAAACGCGGGGCGTCTTTTTCGGCATCGGTGCGGGTGAGGATTCCCCTGCCCTGCACACGGATGCATTCTGCTACAACGATACCCTGCTTGCGCGCACAGAGGAGGTCTTTTTGCTGTTATGCTGAATTCAAACGATCTTCCGTACTACAAAGTCAAACTCATCCGCATTCTGATGGAGCACACCATGCGCTACCCCCATATGACCGCGCAGGATGCGTGGAAGCTCTGCTATCAGGGCGCGTTCGGCGGCGGACATCTGATCACCGACCAGACAGCGGCGATGCTCCGTCTGCACAAGGAACGCAAAACAATGATTCTCGCATCCCCCGACGTTCCGCTGTTTGAGGAAGTCGGCTTTGACCTCGTGCGCCTGAATCTGAACGTACCGGATGCCGAAAGGTTGAGCGACGACCTCATTCTCCGGATGTTCATCGCCTCGGCGGAGCGCATTCAGCGGCGCGAGGACAACACCGTGCGGTTTTCCGTTGCCGTGGAGGGACTGAAGCTTCTGGCCGCGCAGAACCTCCTGCCGTTCTCAAAGGAAGACCTTGCCAAAGTGAAAAAAGCCTACGACCGCGCCCCGCGTGCCATGCACCATTCCGCGCAGTACAACGACCGTTATCACCCCGCCTACCGCGTGATGGAGCAGACCTATCAGCGACTGCTTCCTCTGCTTCTCAAAATCGAATCCGCCCTCTCCGCGCACGAAAACGACAATGAACCGGTTCTCGTTGCCATCGACGGCCGCGCCGGCTCCGGAAAATCTTCTCTTGCCGAAGCGATCTCTGTTCTGTACGGGTGCAACGTCTTCCACATGGACGACTTCTTCCTGCCGTTCTCCATGCGCACAGACGACCGTCTCAAATCCCCCGGCGGCAATGTTCACTACGAACGGTTCCGGTCGGAAATTCTTGACAATCTGCGCACCGGTCAGCCGTTTTCCTTTTACCCGTTTGACTGCGGGACGGGAGATCTGCGCGCGCCTGTCTCCGTTTCTCCTGCCAAACTCAACATCATTGAGGGCTCCTACGCGCTTCACCCGTATTTCGGAGATGCTTACGACATCCGTTCCGCCGTTCTCTGCTCTCCCGAACAACAGAAAAAACGCCTCCGCCGCCGCGACGGGGAGGAGATGTGGAAAATGTTCGAGAGCCGCTGGATTCCGATGGAAGAGACCTATTTCAACACATATTCCATTTACAAAGACAAGAATATTCTTGTCATCGACAACGAATAAATAAGAGGATTCCCATATGATTGAATTGAACATTCTGAAAGACGGCAAACGCCACGCCGTCACGATGTCCTTTGACGACGGCGACCGCCGCGACGAACGCCTTGTTTCTATTTTCAACGAATACGGCATCCGCGGGACGTTCCACTTGAATTCCGGCCGGTATCAGGGCGAACATCCCCCCGTGCGCCCGGAGGAGCTGTCCTCTTTGTATGCGGGACATGAAATCGCCTGCCACGGTGTCCGCCACGCCTCCATGTCCTATCTTGACCCGACTGCCATTCTGCACGAAATCATGGCTGACCGTATTTTCCTTGAAAAATACGCCGGCTATCCCGTGCGCGGTCTCTCCTACGCAAACGGAAAATACACGGAATCGTGCTTCTCTCCCCTCTCCGCCTGCGGCATCGTCTACTCCCGCACTACCTGCGACACCGGAGACTTTAAATTTCCCGAAAATTTCCTCGCATGGCACCCGACCACCCATCAGGCAAAATCCGTGGAATACGCCAAGAACTTCTTGTCCGCCATCAGCGGTTATTACAGTGGTCCCAAACTCCTCTACATCTGGGGTCACAGCCATGAGTTCGAGCGCATGGTTTCCTGGGCACAAATGGAGGAATGCTGTAAAATCCTCTCCGGCGATGACCGCATCTGGTACGCCACCAACATCGAAATCCACGACTACCTGAAAGCCCAGCGCGCCCTCATCCTATCCGCTGACCACAAAATGGTCTTCAATCCCTCTGCCCAGCGCATCTGGTTCACCTGCGACGGCGAAGTCACCTCCGTCGCCCCTGGCGAAATGTGGAGAGCGTAACAGAAGAAGCTTTTTTGAAAAAGCTTCCCCAGAGTTGCTTCGCAACTCGTACCCCCAGCAAAAAACTTTTTTGGGGGGAAGTATTATTTCAGAACGACTTTATGTAAGACTGTTAACCTGTAAAAATTCATAAATAAAACCCCACCCGTCAAACGTTTTTGAGGTGGGGTCCGGAGAGGAACTTTTTCAAAAAGTTTTTCCCCGCCGTCTCTCTGGTAACTGTGCAAAGATGATGCCGGCGAAGATGAGGAGGCAGCCGAGGTAGCCGCCGGGGGTCATTTTTTCGTTTAAGAGGACGGCGCCGCCGAGGGCGGAGAACATACTTTCCATGGAGAGGATAATGGAGGCGGCGGTGGGGTCGGCGTTTTTCTGACCGAGGATCTGCAGGGTGTAGGCGACGCCGACGCTCATGATGCCGCCGTAGAGGATCGGGATACCGGCGGCCTGAATACCGGTGAGGGAAATGTCTTCAAAGAAAAGCGCACCGATGAGATTCAGAACGGCGCAGACGGCATACTGACCGAACGCGAAGCCGAATGAGTGAATGCCTTTTTGGTTGAAGTGGTCGATGATGAGAATGTGCATCGCCCAGACGATCGCACCCGCAATCAGAACAAGGTCGCCGATACCCGGCTTTTCGTAACCTGTCATGCTGAGCAGATAGAGACCGACGACCGCGGTCACAGCACCGATCCAGATAAACAGACCCGTTTTCCGGTGCAGAAACAGCACGCCGATGACCGGAACGAGTACCGTGTAAAGCCCTGTGATGAACCCGGCTTTCCCCGCACTTCCGGTAATCTGAACGCCCCACTGTTGGAGCGCGGAGGCGAGAAATAGTGCACATCCGCCGGCAAGCGCGGCATAAACGGTCTGCTTCCTTTCTTCTCCCTGCGGGCGTTTTCCGCCGAAAAGGAGGAGCACCGGAATCATCGACAGTGCGCCGAGCGCAAAGCGGATGCCGTTGAATGTCAGCGCACCGACGTGTTCCGCACCGAGCCGCTGTGCAACAAACGCAAATCCCCAGATCATCGCGGTCATGAGCAGGAGGAGATTGGATTTCCATTTGGTCTTCATAGGTCAGAGTCTCCCGTGGTAAAACAATAATATTCTATATTATTTTACCACAAAACGGAGCGGATGTCAACCGGTTTTGCGGAAGAAAGCAGCGATTCGCCTTATGAACCTTATTCAGTCTTATTCTCTTTATTCTGTCATGTATGTTGGGGCGCCCATTGGGCGTCCGTAGCAAAAAGACTTGATGTCGTAATCTTAAGAAAAGATACCATCATTTTACATCATCAAACAATATGTGCAGCGTACTGTCAGAATACGGACGCCTAATGGTCGCCCCTACAGTGATAAAAGAAGCATACTTTCATCCCCAATCACTGCATCTCCCATTCTCCACCAAAACCAAAGAACCCCCGGTATCGAGGGTTCTTTTTGCACTAAAAATATCGGAGATCAGATATTGACTTCGATCGCCTGTCCGAGCTCTGCGGACTTGAAGCAGCCTTCCATGACGAGCAGGACACGGCGGACTTCTTCGAGCTTGATGAGCTGGGGCTCGATGCCGTCGACTGCCTTGACGAGATTGCGGTAGAAATCGTGAACATCTGACTTCGGACGGTCGATCTCGTAGCTGTCAAGCGTGATCTCGTCACGCGGCGCCATCGTCTTTGTGATGCCGGCAGCGGTCTGCACCGGAACGACTTCCTTTTCGTTCCATGCTTTCAATTTTGCTACCTTGCAGTTCTTCTGCCAGTCCTCGATGAGGGCGGAGCCGCTCTTGCACTGCATATAGAAACGCGGCATATAGATGAAGTTGTAGGTGCCGACTTCAACCGTTGCGCGCTTGCCGGATTCAAAGGTCATCATCAGGTGGAAGCCGTCATCGACTTCGTCGGTGGTGATGTTCGTGTTTTCGTTATAGATGCGGACGATCTTCTCGTTCGGAATGAGCTGGAGCATCTGGTCGATCAGATGAACGCCCCAGTCAAGGATCATACCGCCGCCGTAGGGCTTGTGGCATCTCCAGTCGGAGGGAATGCCGCGGGAGCCGTGAACGCGGGACTCGATGTTGATGGTGTCGCCGATTTCGCCGCTTGCGATAATGGACTTGATGGCAAGGAAGTCCACGTCCCATCTGCGGTTCTGGTGAACCGTAAACAGCTTGCCGGATTCCTTTGCCGCCGCGCACATATCGTCGAAATCCTCAACGGACAGCGCGACCGGCTTTTCGCAGACGACATTCTTACCAGATTTCAGCGCACGAATGACGATGTCCTTGTGAACATCATTCGGCGTTGCGCAGACGAGAATGTCGATACCGTCGTCGGCAAGCACTTCCTCAAAGGAGCCGTAGGTATGGATGCCCTTGGACTTTGCGAGGTCAATGCGTTCTTCTTTGATGTCATAGATACCGCGCAGGGTGACAACGTCGCTCTTGAGCGCGTGATCTGCGTGCCAGCCGCCCTGACCGCCGTATCCGACAATTGCTACATTTTTCTTCATTGATAGAATCTCCTTAACCGTAAGGAATGGATTTGCGTGTTACGCCCAGCCCATCGTGGTAGGCTTGGGATCGTACATGATGATGGGCTTGAGGAATTCGACAGCCTTGTCAAGACCCTCATCAATGGACATGAGGGAGTCTTCGTGCTCGATGCTCATAACCTTGTCGTAGCCGACCAGACGGAGCGCGGAAACGATCTCTTTCCAGTAGGTCGCATCGTTGCCATAACCGCACGCACGGAAGACCCATGCGCGATTCAGCTCGTCGCCGTAGTGCTTGGTATCGAGAACACCGATCTTTGCGGTGTTGATCTTGTCGATCTTGGTGTCCTTTGCATGGAAGTGGTAGATGGCATCGCCGAGGTAGCGGATCGCCGCAACGGGATCAATGCCCTGCCAGATCAGGTGGGACGGGTCGAAGTTCGCACCAATGACGTCGCCGACAGCCGCTCTCATCTTTAAGAGGGTTTCGGGGTTGTAGACGGCAAAGCCGGGGTGCATTTCAAATGCGATCTTGGTGACACCGTGTGCCTTGGCAAATGCCGCAGTCTCTTTCCAGTAAGGGATGAGGACTTCGTTCCACTGCCATTCGAGGATCGCAAGATAGTCTTCCGGCCACGGGCAGGTGACCCAGTTCGGATACTTCGCACCCTCATGGTCGCCGGGACAGCCGGAGAACGTGACGATGGTGTCGATGCCGAGCTTTTCTGCCAGCAGAACCGCATCAACGAAATCGTCGTGGTAGGACTTTGCGATTGCCTTGTCCGGGTGAACGGCATTGCCATGGCAGGACAGGCAGGAGATCTTCATGTCATATTTTTCAAAGGTTGCCTTGAATTCGGCAAGTGCCTTGTCGTCATTTAGGAGAACCTTGGGGTCACAGTGTGCCTTGCCCGGATAGCCGCCGCAGCCGATTTCGGCCATGGTCACGCCCTTTGCGTGCAGAATGGCAAGGGTCTCGTCAAGAGATTTGGATGCGTAAAGGTTGGTTAATACGCCGAGTTCCATTGATCTTGTTCCTTTCGTAATACAATCATAACAACAGAACAGGCATTGTGCCGCCCGATGACAACACAATGCGTTCTGAATGCGAAATTCTTGAATTAGTTGAAGTAGTACGGCTTGCCGGTCTTCGCGGACTCGTAGATACCCTCAAGAATCTGGGTAACAACGTAAGCCTGTTCGGGCTTTACGAACGGCTCGGTGTCGTTGATGATGGCGTTGATCCACAGTCTTGCTTCGCGGCCTGCGGGATCCTCATTGCCTGCACCGTCGTAGAATGCAACACCGCCTGCGCTCAGGTCGGGCTTCAGGGTGTACTGTCTGCCGTTGCGGATGCCGTTGATGCGGACGCCGTCCAGCATATCGCCGCCTGCCTTGGTGCCGGCAATGGTGGTGATCGCTTCCTTGGGATCAAGCAGGTTGATCGCCCAAGTAGCCTTCAGATTGATGGTCGCGCCGTCTTCCATGACGATGAAGCCGAATTCAGCATCTTCCGCGGTGTACTTTTCGCTGTCCCACGGACCCCATGCGTTGCCCTGCTCGTCCTTGGGCAGGTTGTTGAGCTTGTGGTAGGTCGTACCGACACAGTACTTCGGCTTGTAGTTGTTCATCGTCCACAGGGTCAGGTCAAGTGCGTGGGTACCGATGTCGATGAGGGGACCGCCGCCCTGTTCGTATTCGTTGATGAACACGCCCCAGGTCGGAACGGCACGGCGGCGGATCGCGATTGCTTCTGCGTAGTAGATGTCACCGAATGTGCCAGCGTCTGCTTCCTGCTTGAGATACAGGGAGTCGGGTCTCTGGCGGTTCTGGTAACCGATGGTCAGCTTCTTGCCGTTTGCCTTTGCGGCGTTGATCATCTTCAATGCTTCCTCGGAGTTGATTGCCATCGGCTTTTCGCACATGACGTGCTTGCCTGCGTTCAGGGCATCAACGGTGATGAAGCTGTGTGCGCGGTTGGGAGTCAGGACATGAACGACCTCGATGGTCTCGTCCTTGAGCAGTTCCTTGTAGTCGGTATAGACCTTGGCATCGGGCGTGCCGTAGTCCTTTGCGGCCTTGATCGCTCTTTCCTCGATGAGGTCACAGAATGCAACCATTTCTGCCTGCGGGACCTTCTTCAGAGACGGCATATGCTTACCGTTTGCGATACCGCCGCAGCCGATGATACCGATTCTTACTTTTCTGTCTGCCATTGTGAGTTTCCTCCGTTATGTAAAAAATATTTCCTCTCCGTATTTTTAGGGGTTCGGATTTGCCTTATATATATGATACCTTATTTTTCTGATTTTTGCAAGGGGTTTTCAGAATTTTATAAAAATTTTTTACTTTATTTTCACACGACTTTGCTGTATTAACACTTTGTTCATTATTTGTTTTCACTAATTTTCAATTTATATGGTATTATGTTTACATCTTATTGATAAGGAGGATTTTTTTCCATGAAACGCAATCCCCTGCTTTTCCTGTCAGCGGCAGCGCTGCTGCTGGCACTTCTCGTCTCCTGCGGCTCGTCCGACAATACGGAGACCGACAGCACCGACGGCGCCGTTTCCGGTGATACCGCGGCGACCGAAACCACGGAAAACCCCTACGACCCCCACCTCCCCGCCAAGGACTACGGCGGAGCAACCTACACGTTTGCAATGGCAGGCTCCGAGGGCAGCTACAACGACATCACGGCTGACGCCACTGACGGCGACCAGCTCAACGATGCTGTGTATTACCGCAACGAATACATCGAGACCACATACAACCTTGACGTGCAGCTCATGTGGTGCGGCGAATCCGGCGGCGACATCACCGGCAGTGCGATGTTCAAGACAGTCTCCCAGATGATCCTTGCCGGAGAAGACGTCATCGACACTATCATCGCTTCTCCCTACTGTCAGAGCGGCTTTGCCATCAGCGGCTATCTGCTCGACATGACCACGCTTGATCACATCAACTTCGATCAGCCGTGGTGGGACCAGAACGCACTGGATATGCTGTCGTTCTACGACTGCGTATACTACACGGTCGGCGATATCACGACCATCGACAACCGCGCGACCGCCGTTCTGTTCTTCAACAAGAAAATGGTGGAAGAATTTGATCTCGAAAGCCCGTATGACGTTGTCCGCTCCGGCAAATGGACGATGGATGCCATGATCGCCAACTGCAAACTGGTCGCAGGTGACTTGAATGGTGACGGTGTAATGTCGGAACTTGACCGCTGGGGCTACACATTCTGGCAGGACGGTCTTTACACGATGATGCATGCGGGCGGTGCGACCGTCGGTGCCATCAACGAGAGCGGCGAACCCGTCTACACCGCGGAGGACACGCACTTCATCGAAGTCTACGAAAAGGTTCTTGAACTCGTTGACAAGGCATACAGCTTCAACGAAAAGATGGATAAGAACGAGACCGGCACCAACATCTTCGGTTCCGGCAACGCCCTTTACCTCTGGGGTCTGACATATTCCATTATCAATATGCGTGACTCCGAGATTGACTTCGGTCTGATCCCGTATCCGAAGTACGACGAAGCGCAGGAAACATATTATTCCAACGCAAACGCTTACACCAACGCACTCGTTTCCGTGCCGATCACGGTCTCCGACCAGGAACGCGCCGGTCTTATCCTCGAAGCGTACAGCGCAAAGGGTCTGGAACTGGTCACGCCCGCATTCTATGACATTCAGGTCATGACCAAGTCTATCCGTGACAACGACAGTGCGGAAATGCTGGAGATCATCTTCAACAACCAGATGTACGACATCGGCTACTTCTTCCGTTGGGGCAATACGTTCAGCAAGGTCAAAGACGGTCTGGCTGCCCGTTCCTCCAACGTCTCCTCGATCCTCTCGTCCATTTCCAAGACCTCGCAGGCCGACGTTCAGGCAACCATCGATGCATTCACCGCCGAAGACTGATATCGGGAAAGACGATGCGCATGAACAAAACAAGATCCGTTCTGCTGCTCACCGCAGCGATCCTTGCAGCATCCGCACTCGCTTCCTGCGGTTCTTCCGACACAGACCGCCGAAACCACCGCCGCCGTCGCTGATACGATGGTGGAGGAAATCACGGAAAACATTTACGCCCCTGGTTTGGCCGGAGATGGACTTCGGCGGCGAGACGTTCGTCTTTGCGCTCCGCGGCGATGAGGGGGATGACAACGACTTCACCATCGAAGCGGAGGACGGCGACGTGTTCAACGATGCTGTTTACGAACGTATGTCGCACATTGAGGACACCTACAACATTGACCTCGACATTCTGTGGTGCGGCGGCACGAACACTTCGCTTCAGGGAAGCGATATGTACAAATTCATCACCCAGTCCATGATGGCGGGCGACAGCGAATTTGACGCCATTCTGACCGTTCCCTACTGTACCTGCGATCTTGCGCAGGGCGGTTATCTTTTGGACATGACCGAATTGAATTATCTGAATCTCGATCAGCCGTGGTGGGACGAAAAAGCCATCGAACAACTTTCACTGAACGGTAAAATCTACTTCACCAACGGTGAAATCACCATCATGGACAACATGGCGGCCTCCGTTCTGTTCTTCAACAAGAAGATGATTGACGACTACGACCTTGACGACCCGTATCAGGATGTCCGCGACGGCAAATGGACGCTGGACAAGATGATCTCCGACGCCAAGGCAGTTTCCGGCGACATCAACGGTGACGGTGTGCAGGACGACTACGACAATTACAGCTACACATTCTGGCAGGACGACAGTATGGCGCTCATCCATGGCACCGGCAGTACGTTCAGTACCATCAACGAAAAGGGCGAATTTGAATACACTGCAGACAGCGACCACTTCACCGATTCTTATGCAAAGCTGATGGAGTTGCCGTTAAGTCCCTGTCGTTCAACGAGACCAAGGACCGTGTCCACGACTGGTGCAACGTCTTCGGCGAGGGCCGTGCGCTGTATGAATGGGGCATGATTTCCAACGTGCTCAGCAAGCGCGTCTCCGATGTCGATTTCGGTATCATCCCGCATCCGAAGCTGGACGAAGCGCAGGAGAACTATTACTCCAACATCAATGCGTATGCCGGCCATCTCATTTCCGTGCCGATCACCACGCCCGACCCCGACCGCACCGGCTTCATTCTGGAAGCAATGGTCGCCGCAGGTATGCATATCATCACACCCGCGTTCTATGACGTTCAGCTGACGACCAAGTCCACCCGCGACAATGAGTCCGGCGAAATGCTCGACATCATTTTCGCAAACCAGCTGTATGACGTCGGCTACTACTTCGCATGGGGCAATGCCGTTGGTAAGGTTATGGATGCCTACAACACCCGCAATGAAAATCTGACATCCGTTCTCGCATCCATTACAAAGACCGCAGATAAGGATGTTCAGAACACCGCGGCGTTGTTTGCAGAGGAATAATACGCATCCGGTATCTGCCGTTTGTCCGATATTGACACTTTTGTGGGGTTTTGTTGTCCTGTTTGTGATGTTCCCAAACAAATTTTTATTGTAATATTGTATTGCTTCGCACTCAAAAATCAGCATAATTTTGTAGATTCTGACATTTTTACAGATTTTACATAATTTATTAATTCTTTTGTCACATTTTCATGAGATAATTAATACATCACTTTCATCGGACAATTTCATCTGCCGTAACGGATGAAATCTATAAAATTTCATATTGCGAGGTACTTCAAAATGAAAAAGTACGCTACTCTTCTCCTGGCTGTTGTCATGGTGTTCTCTCTTGCGATCTCCGCAAGCGCATCCTCCGGTCTTTATGAAGAAATGCCTGAAAGCTACATCGTTCTCCCCATCGAAGATGCCGAACTCATCGACGACGATACCACCCAGGATCTGGGCGGCAACGGCACGTTCATCAGCATCGTTGACGGCTACGGTTGCGGCAACTCTTCTCTGAACGACTGTGTCGTTTTCCACGACATTGACTTCGGCGAGAACGGCGCAGACCAGATCAACGTCCTGTTCGGCTTCGGTAAGGACGAAGGTTCCGAAACCACCCTTTCCATCGCGCTTGACGATGAAGAAAACCTCATCGGTGAATTCTCCATCGGCTACACCGGCGGCTGGGACATTGATAACGCACTGTGGGCTTCCACTCCCGTTACCATTCCCTCCGGCGTTCACACCATCTACCTCCGCTTTACCAACGAAAACTCCGGTTCCTTCTCCCAGGTTTCCTTCGCAGAAGCTGATCCCGCTCCCGTTGTTGAAGACGTTGTCGAAGAACCCGTTGCAGAAACTCCCGAAACCGCAGATGCAGGCATCATTGTCTCCGTCGCAGTTATGGCAGTTGCAGCAGGTATCGTTCTGAACAAGAGAAAGTAATCTTACAGAAGATTTTTCCTGATCTTTTGCATAGAATCCCGCACGGTGTTACGGAACTGTGCGGTTTTTTTTTTACCTGAGTTTTTGTTTCCGGTGTGAGTTTACACACCTTGGTATCCACACTCACGTAAAAAAATCCCGTCGGTCTAATGAACCGGCGGGATTCTGTATTGCACAGAGAAAACTTATGCGTTCTCTTCAGCTGCGGGAGCTTCTTCCGTCTTAGCGGGTTCTTCCTTTGCAGCCTTCTTGGTATCGACAGGCGCGTTTGCATCCTTTTCGTCAGCAACGAGCTTGATGATAGCCATTTCGGCGCTGTCACCGCGGCGCGGGCCCATCTTGTAAATACGGGTGTAACCGCCGTTTCTGTCAGCGTATTCCGGAGCGATCTGATCGAACAGCTTCTTGACAACATCTTCCTTGGTGATGTATGCCATAGCCGCACGTCTCGATGCAAGGGTGTTCTTCTTGCCGAGGGTGATCATCTTTTCGGTCATGGATCTGACCTCTTTTGCTCTCGTCAGCGTGGTTTCAATCTGACCGTTTTCGAGCAGATAGGTAACCATACCTCTGAGCATTGCATTTCTATGTGCAGTGGTTCTGCCAAGCTTTCTGGTTCCGGGCATGTGATTGGTTCCTCCTAACTAATACAACGTATAAGCACAGCAATATGCGTTGTATTTACTTTATTCGTCGTCCTTCTTCAGATCCAAGCCGAGGGAGTGAAGTTTCTGGACAACCTCTTCAAGAGACTTCTTACCGAGATTTCTGACCTTGATCATATCTTCTTCAGTCTTGTTCGTCAAGTCTCCGACTGTATCAATGCCTGCACGCTTCAAGCAGTTGAAGCTTCTTACAGACATGTCAAGCTCCTCAATGGTCATCTCAAGGACCTTTTCTTTGATGGTTTCTTCGCGTTCAACCATGATCTCTGCCTTCTTTGCCTCATCCGAGAGGTCGATAAAGAGGTTGAGATGTTCGTTGAGTATCTTGGCTCCAAGCGATATTGCCTCTTTTGCGGAAATGGTTCCGTTCGTGGTCACTTCGAGCGTCAGCTTATCATAGTCGGTTCTGGAACCGACACGGGTATTTTCTACCGCGTAGTTCACATTGTAAACAGGCGTGTAGATGGAGTCAATATAGATAAGACCGGGGCAAATCTGCGCTGCGTTCAGCTGCTTGTTCTTTTCCTGGGACACATAACCGCGGCCGTGGTCGAAGGTCAGCTCCATGTAGAAGCGGACATTCTCATTAACGGTTGCGATGTGGTGGTTCGGGTTCAGAATCTCGATGTCGCCATCCTGCTTGATGTCGCCAGCGCAGACATTGCAGGAACCGGTCATGTCAATGATGACCGTTTTGGGACCTTCGCTGTGCAGCTTCGCCGTAATGCCCTTGACATTCAGCACGATCTCACAGACATCCTCCTTGACACCAGGGATGGTGGAAATCTCATGCAGAACGCCGTCGATCTTGATCGATACGACCGCGACGCCGGGAAGGGAGCTGAGCAGGACACGGCGCAGGGAGTTGCCGAGTGTCGTGCCGTAGCCGCGTTCCAGGGGTTCGATGATGAACTTGCCCTGGGACCCGTCCTCGCTTAAGTTCACGGTGGCAATATTAGGCTTCTCGATTTCAATCATTTATTACCCTCCTATATACATTCGTAAATCGGACCGGGACGAAATTCCCGTCGTCCGCGCAATAGGTCTTTTTATGAGCCGAAGCAATTTCTTGACTCCGGCGCATGGGATGCCAATGATTACTTCGAGTACAATTCGACGATGAGGTGTTCTTCGAACGGGAATTCGACGTCGTCTCTTGCCGGTTTCGCAACGATCTTTGCGGTGACATTGGTCTTGTCGAGATCCATCCACTTGGGAGCGGTCTTGGATTCGAGGGATTCAATGAGACCCTTGATCTTTGCGGAGGAACGGCTGGATTCTTTGACGGCGATGACATCACCGGGCTTCACGATGATGGAGGGGATGGTGACCTTCTTGCCGTTGAGGGTGAAATGGCCATGGAGAACGAGCTGACGTGCATCGTGGCGGTTCTCTGCCATACCCATCTTATAAACTGCGTTATCGAGACGGCATTCGAGGAGCGTCAGCAGGTTTTCACCGGTCTGACCTTCGATTCTTTCAGCCTTTTCAAAGTAAGTTCTGAACTGCTTCTCGGGAACGCCGTAAATTCTCTTGGCCTTCTGCTTCTCACGAAGCTGCATGCCGTATTCCTTCATTTTCTTGTTCTGCGCACCGTGCTGGCCGGGAGCCGTGTTGCGGCGGCTGATCGCGCACTTATCGGATAAGCAGCGGTCACCCTTCAGGAACAGCTTCGTTCCTTCTCTGCGGCAGAGTTTGCATGCGGGACCTGTATATCTTGCCATAGTTTGTAGGCACCTCCTTTATTCTTCGATGATTATACGCGTCTTCTCTTGGGGGGTCTGCATCCGTTGTGGGGGATGGGGGTAACGTCATTGATCAGGCTGATTTCCAGACCGACGGACTGCAGTGCGCGGATTGCGGATTCACGTCCCGAGCCGGGACCCTTTACGAAAACTTCAACGGTCTTAAGGCCGTGCTCCATCGCTGCCTTTGCTGCGGTTTCAGCCGCGCTCTGCGCTGCGAAAGGAGTGGACTTTCTGGAGCCCTTGAAGCCCAACTCACCGGCAGATGCCCAAGAAATCGCGTTTCCGGCAACATCGGTGATGGTGATAATGGTGTTATTGAAGGTTGCGCTGATATGCACAGCACC
>JAFUPC010000117.1 GCA_017481495.1 Clostridia bacterium | reverse complement strand
TGATGGTCGTTGACAAGGAGATTGTGGACGAATATGTACTGCTGTGCGCGGATGCCAACAGAGACGGCGAAATTTCCGTTGCCGATTACAATGCCATCTACAATCACCTGATGGTCGTCGGAAAAGAACTCTGGTAAAAAACAGAACAAACAAAATCCCGCCGCTTGTTACAGAAATTCGTACAGGCGGCGGGAATCTTATTTATTTGGTGCGGGGAAAACTTATCGGTAAAAACCTTATCTGTCAGCCGCAGAGCAGATCTCCCCGATCAGACCGATGCGGTTGGTCTTGAAATGGAAGAACGGGCGCTCCGGAACGGCGAAGATCTCGACGGGGCGCTGGTGCGGTTCGAGACATTCCATGATGCCGTCGCGGACGTCGTCGAGGGTGTAGCCCTTGCGGAGAACGACATAGACATACGGCAGATAGTAGCCCTTGTGCTCAAGGTCGGGCGCGACAACGACAAATTCGTCCTTGATGCCCTTGATGTCAGCATCTGCGATGAGGTTTTCCATCGGCTGGATCATCAGATCACCGCCGCCGAAGCGCGGGGACTCGCCGCGGGTCATGGTGTGGAAGAGCCCGTCCTCGGTGACATAGCCGATGTCGCCGACATGGAGCCAGACTTTGCCGTCGTCATGCAGCTGGAGTGCCTTTGCGGTAGAAGCGGGGTCGTCGTAGCCGAGCATATTGCCGGGGCCGGAAACGCAGATCTCACCGATTTCATTGTAGCCAAGCTCTTCCTGCGTGCCGGGTTTGAAGATGCCCATGTTGTTCAGCGGCATCGGAATGCCGACATTGCCGTTGCCGAGCTCATGGTCGGTCATCGGGAGCGTGATATTGGAGCCGGCTTCGCTGCATCCGTAGCCGACGGTGAAGCGGGTGTTGCAGTTGTGGTCGTAAAGGAACTGCTGTGCGCGGCGCATCTGGTTGTTGTTGAACGCCTCACAGCCCGCACCTGCGGAGAACAGATGGGAAAGGTCGTAATCCGCCGGAACGCGCTTTGAGCGCATGATGGTCTCGATGAACATCGGGATCAGCGGCCAGCAGTTGGGACGGTAGCGCATCATTTCCAGATCAACATCCTCCGGCGCGCAGTAGGGGTCGAGAATGAGGTACTTGTTGGATGCGAGCGGGAGCAAAATCATCGAAACGACGACGGCGATGAGTGCCGGCGGCAGACAGGTGACGAGCCAAGACGGACGGAAGCCGTCGCCCGCGCCGTAGAAGTTCATCTGGGTCAGGACACCGATGATGGTGTGTGCGGAGTGGATGACCTGCTTGGACGGGCCGGTCGAGCCGCTGGTGTATGCGCGGAGAAGCGGACGGTCGATGTTCTGCTCCGCATCAACCTTGCCCTTGTAAGCGCGGCCGAGCGCGAGGAATTCGTCCCACGAAAGTGTTGCGGCACCGCCGGCAGGATCATCGGTGAAAAACGATTCGTAATTGCGGCGGACGTGCTCCGGCATGGCGTTGATGTCACCGCTTTCAAGCGGGTCGATGAGAACGACACGTTCGGTTGCCGTGCGGGTCAGGTAGGCGTTCAGTGCTTCGCCCGTCAGATAGGTGTGCGCGAAAATGTTCTTCGTGCCGGACTTTGCGACGGCTTCGACATTTTCATCAAGTGTGTTGTCGCGGCAGAGCAGGGAAGCGCCGATCTTTTCCGCCGCAAGCAGAAGATATACAAATTCGGGAACCGAACACAGGAACACGGGGATCTGGTCGCCCTCGCCGAAACCGAGCGCGCGCAGGCCGGCGGCGGCTACATTTGCCGTTTCAAACACGGTCTTCCACGGGATGTCTACGCCGTAATAATGGATGGCTGTGACGTCCTCGCCGGGGCAGTTTGCGGTCAGGTACTGCCAGAGGGTACATTCCGGAACACGGAGATCGGCGAGCATCGGCGGGTAATATTTCATCCAGGGTCTTTCAACGCTGGGCTTGCTTCTTGTCATCTGGTTTGTCATGGGTACGGTTTCCTCCGAACGTTTTTTGTTGCTTCTATATTGTATCATAAACATTTTGGAAAAGCAAGTGAATGAAAATGATACATAAATTCAAAAAATGATTCACGCGGATTCAATGTATTTTCTGACACAAACCAAAACGGATTGACAGGATTTTCCGTCCGGGACACGTTGTCTGTATGCACCTGTGTTCCTGCGCAAAAACACAAAATGGCACAAATTGGAGGAATATTACAAAAACTGCCGGAAAACCGGTGCCTTTTGTGCCTTTCGATGATTGACAAAATTCGGGCGGAATGGTATAATATATACTATGAGATTCTGTCCGTTTCCGGGGAAAAAACCGTTTCCTGCCGACAGAACCGGAACGGGAAAGAAACGTTTCCATGTGTACATCCGACCCCTGTGAGATATCTGCCCCCGATACCTCCCCGCTGGCCGGAATGTGAATCACGGATTCCGGGAATCCCCGGAATGTGACAAAGACATCCTTGATTAAAACCGTTAGTCAACAAAAATATTGCTGTTGTATTTTTTATATTATGCTGTCAGTATATAAGTGGAAACACGCTCTCCTACATACACAGAGGTGGGCGTGCCTCAATCTTTCAGTGGACCGCATCCCCCAACATAAAGGAACCCAAAATGCCGAACAATAACAACCGGGAGACATCTGCCGCAGACACCGCCGCTCTGCGGGAGGAGCTGGAACGTCTGTCCCGCCGTGAGCGCCGCGGATACCGGTGCGCAAAACGAATTTTTGATATTCTGTTCAGTGCCGCGGCACTCTTGTGTCTCAGTCCCGTCCTGCTTTTTTTGGCGGTTCTGATCTTCCTTGACGACCCGCACGGCAGTCCCATTTATGTTCAGACCCGCATCGGACGGGACGGAAAACCGTTCCGTTTATATAAATTCCGCAGTATGGTTGTGAATGCCGACCGGATGCGCCCGGACTTGTGGGAAAAGAACGAGGCTGCCGGCCCCGTTTTCAAAATCCGGGATGACCCCCGTGTCACGCGCATCGGTAAATTCATCCGCCGCACCAGCATCGACGAGCTGCCACAATTTCTCAATGTCCTGCGGGGAGATATGTCCGTGGTCGGCCCGCGCCCCGCTCTGCCCGACGAGGTGGAGCGGTATTCCGACTATCACCGCCTGCGCCTTTTGGTCACGCCGGGTCTGACCTGCATCTGGCAGACCTGCGACCATCGCAACGACATTGCGTTTGACGCGTGGGTGGAAATGGACATCCGCTATATCCGGGAGCGGAATTTTCCGCTTGACTTAAAACTTGTCTTCCGGACGGTAAAAGTGATGTTCACCGGAGAGGGAATTTAGAAATATGAGAATAGCAATGATCGGTCATAAGCGCATCCCGTCGCGTGACGGCGGTGTCGAGGTCGCTGTGGGAATGCTCTCTGCCCGCATGGCGGCACTGGGACACGATGTGACAGTATACAACCGCGGAACAAAGGGCGCGAAAATCGCGGATGGCGCAGAAGCCGCGGACTGCAAAGGGGTACACATCAAAAACAGTCCCGCGCTTGAAAAACGCGGCCTTGCGGCGGTCACGGGTTCCTTTACCGCAACGCTTTCGGCGTTGTTCTGCTGTATGAACAAAAAAACGCGCTACGACTGCATCCACTATCACGCGGAGGGGCCTGCCGCGATGGCGTTTCTGCCGCACCTCTTCGGCATCCGCACCGTTGTGACAATCCACGGGCTTGACTGGAAACGGAGCAAATGGGGACGTTTCGCATCGTGGTACCTGCGCATGGGCGAAAAGATCGCCGCGCGGTATGCGGATGAGGTCATCGTATTGAGCCGCGCCATGCAGGATTATTTCCGCGAGACCTACGGACGGGAGACTGTGTATATCCCGAACGGCATTGAAGCGGCTGAGGTGTGTCCCGCCGACGAAATTACCGCGCGGTGGGGACTAAAAAAGGATTCTTATCTCTTGTTTCTCGGGCGCATCGTGCCGGAAAAGGGCATCGCCGCGCTCATTGATGCGTTCCGGGATGTGAAAACCGATAAAAAACTGGTCATCGCCGGTGGTGCATCGGATACGGAAGCGTTTTTTGCCGAAATGAAGCAAAAAGCGGCGGACGACGACCGCATTCTGTTCACGGGATTCGCTGTCGGACGGACACTTGCGGAACTTTTCTCAAACTGTTATCTCTACTGCCTGCCCTCGGAGCTTGAGGGAATGCCCATCAGCCTGCTGGAAGCCTTGTCCCACGGCTGTGCCTGCGTGACAAGCGACATTCCGGAATGCACGGAGGTCACGGGAGACAACGGAATCTGCTTTCCCCGGGGCGACACCGATGCGCTTCGGTCGGTTCTGCAAACGCTGTGTGATGACCACGCCGCCGTTTCCCTTATGCGAAGCAAAACCGCCGCCCGCGCGGCGGAGATGTATGACTGGGATGAGACGGTGAGGCGGACGGTGGCGGTGTATGAGGGTAATATATGAACATTCTTCTCATCAACAAATTCCTCTACCCGCGCGGCGGGGCGGAGACATATCTATTGAAACTGGGAAAAGCGCTTGCCGGGGCGGGACACGCGGTTTCGTATTTCGGGATGGCGCATCCGGACAACTGTGTCGGAAACCGTGCCGGACTGTACACAAAGCAGCTCGATTTCCACGACGGGAGCAGTCCCATCGAGAAGCTGACGTACCCGCTTCGCATCATCCGTTCCGGAGAGGCGAAAACGAAGCTGCGCGCGGTCATGGAGGATTTCCGGCCGGACGTCGTACACATAAACAATTTCAATTATCAGCTGACCCCGACCGTACTGGAAGCGGCGGAGGAATACCGACGGGAGAACAATCCCGCACTCCGCGTGGTTTACACGGCGCACGACTCCCAGCTTGTGTGTCCGGGACACCTGATGTACCGACCGGATACGCACACGGTATGCGACGCGTGTCTTGGGCATCACCCGTGGAACTGTGTAAAGCGCCGCTGTATCCACGGCTCGCGCCTGCGCAGTCTTTTGGGAGCAATCGAGTCGGAATACTGGTATCGGAAAAAGATTTATGCCGTTCTCGATGCGGTCATCTGCCCCTCGGCGGACATGAAGCGGGCACTCGATACGGATCCCACACTGCGGGCGCGGACGGTGGTACTGCGCAACTTTGTCGAAAAGCCGCAGATGCCGCTGTCGACGGAAACCGAAACGCCCCCACCTGTCCCTTCCGACCGCTATGTCCTCTATTTCGGCCGGTATGCGGAGGAAAAAGGCATCCGCACCCTCTTGTCCGCTTGCCGGGCATTGCCCGATGTCCCGTTTATCTTTGCGGGAAGCGGGGAACTGAAAACGCTGATTGCAGGGGAGCACCTGCCGAATGTGCGGGACGTCGGATTTCTGTCGGGCGAAAACCTTGACACACTCGTCAGAGGTGCGCGCTTTACGGTCTGTATGTCGGAATGCAGTGAAAACTGCCCGTTTTCCGTTATGGAAAGCATCATGCACGGTACCCCCGTCCTCGGCTCCGACCGCGGCGGCATTCCGGAACTCATCGACGACGGAAAAACGGGATGGCTCTGTCCCGCAGGGGACTGTGATGCGCTGGCGGAGAAGATACGCACCCTCTGGGACGGTGATATGCCGGAGATGTGCCGCGAAAACTGTACGCCGGAGACGTTTGATGATATGGAGACGTATCTGGGGAAGCTGATGGGGATCTATCGGGGATGAATGCGGGTGAGCGGTGTTTTATGCTGTGCGGTGACGGTGTTTAGGCGCAGTAGGATACCGGTTTTGGGGGACGATGGCGATGATGGTTTGCGCTGTGCGATACGAGGTGCCCCGTCCCTTAAGTTGACGGCATTGCCCCAAGGGGAATGTTTTCTGTGCGAAGCATTTTGCTCCCATTCTAACCCAAACGATACTTAACTTCATATATCAAAATGAAAGGAGAACCCTCTATGCCCCGAAGCGGAATTGATTTTGTCGTCCTGTGGGTAGACGGTGACGACCCCGCATGGCAGGCGGAGCGGGAATTGTATCTGCCGGGTAAACAAGCACTTCAACCTTGTGAAAACGGCGGCACACAGAACCGCTTCCGGGATTGGGGACTCATGCGGTACTGGTTCCGGGGGGTGGAGCGGTTTGCGCCGTGGGTGGACAATGTCTGGTTTGTAACAAACGGGCAGAAGCCCGCGTGGCTTTGTGCCGCGCACCCGAAGCTGCACTGCATCTCCCACCGGGACTACATTCCGGCGCAGTTTCTGCCGACGTTCAATTCCAACGTCATTGAGCTGTTTCTGCACAACATTCCCGACCTTTCGGAAAAATTCGTTCTGTTCAACGACGATATGTTCCTTGTTTCCCCGACAACCCCCGACGATTTTTTTGATGCGAAAACCGGACTTCCGCGGGAATCGGCACTGCTCGATGCACCCGGCACCTCCGACCCCGGCGACTGCCTGCCGCATATGCTTCTGAACAACGCGGCGATATTGAACCGGCATTTTGACAAACGGGATGTGTTGAAACGAAACGCCGGGAAATTCTTCTCTCCCAGATACGGAGGCGATCTTCTGCGCAATGTTCTGCTGGCACCGTTTACCTATTTTTGCGCGTTCCGCGACCCGCATCTGCCGTCGTCCTATCGGAAATCCACTTTTGAAACCGTCTGGGAAAAAGAGCGCGATGCGCTCCTGTCCTGCGCCCCGAACCGCTTCCGCTCCAAAAACGATTATACGCACTGGCTGATGAAATGCTGGCAGATCTGCGAAGGCAATTTCTCCGTGCGCGGAAACGCATGGGGGCGGCATTATGAGCTGTGGGAAGACGACATCGACACGGTATGCAAGGGGATTCTGTCCGGGCGATACCGCGCGGTGTGCGTAAACGACAGCAAAACGGACATTGATTTTGAGGACTGCCGGGCGAAACTCGGGAAATGCTTTGCCAAGCTTTTGCCGGAGAAGTCGGAATATGAAATTGATGTGGAGTAGAGACGGGATTTTCGGGAGAGAATGCGGGCAGCTTATGGGCGACAATGTTGTTTATGTGTGGATAAAAAACGAAACGGCGACAGGGAAGGCGCAGTCGCCTGTATGCCCGTCTTTCTATTAAAACCGTTCATCATTGCCCTTAAGTTGACAGCATTCCCCCACCAACCAACCCAACAGGAGGTACCCCCATGCCGGAAACGAATATGAAACCCAAAAAATCCGACATTCTGTCATCGGAATGGCTTTGCTGTGCGCGCACGGTGCTGTTTTTTGTGATCTTTGCGCTGTTTCTGTTTCAGGACAAGCTGCAGGAGGAAATTGCGCTGTTCCAATATTTTGATGAGGGCATCGCACTGCTGGCTCTGCCGCTGTTTTTTGCGCATTTTCTGCGCGGGAGCCGGGTGATGCGGTCGTCGGGGGAGACGATTGCGCTGTTTGTCTGTCTGGCGGTGTTCTGGTGCTGCGGATGGGCGGGGCATTTTATTTACCGGTATCAGCCGTTGACAGAAGCGGCGAAAGATGCGTATGTCAATGTGAAATTTTTTCTTGCCGCGGCGGCGGGGTATCTCTTGTTTGCGGACGGCGGACGTACCCGCCGCGGGGAAAAGCACAAAGTCAATGGCACCGGTGCTTACGATTTCTCTGTTCTGCGGCGGTATCTGTGGCCGGTTCTGTATTACGGGACGGCGGTGCTTGCGGTGCTGACGGTGCTGGATGCCGTGTTCCACATTTTTTCAAACGACACGCGCGGCGGCATTCCGGCGGTGAAGCTGTTCTATTCGGCGCAGACGACACTCGTCGGTATCTGCGTGTTCCTTGCATCCATGCTTCTGTGGTTCTATAAAGAAAAAGGAAAGAAGATCGTTCTGCCGCTCGTCCTGTTGTCCTGCATCATGTTCAGTACCCTGCGCGTGAAAGCGGTGGGGGCGATTGCGTGTATCGTGCTTGTTTACCTGTTCGTTCTGCGGCGGCAGAAGCTCGGGCGGAAGATGAAAATCTTTCTTGGGTTCGTGCTTGCCTTTGCGGGCGTGGCGGGCGTTTATCAGGT
>JAFUPC010000013.1 GCA_017481495.1 Clostridia bacterium | reverse complement strand
GTGAACAGCGGAATCAGCCATGCGATCTTGATGGCGGGATTGGAGTTCTTATTGATGACGTGCATGGCGGCAAGCAAGGACAGGAGGGCACAGATTACGAGGAACAGCGGTGTCAGGCGGGTCATATAAACAAACAGCCAGACAAAAAATGCGATCTGGATCGTTGCAAACAGCAGCACGTAGACCATTCGCTGGAAAATGATATGAAAATGTCGGTTGATGTACCGACGCGCGCGGGTACGGAACGCAGGATTCCCCGTATCGTTTCTGCGGGACAAGCAAATGCCTCCTTTTTAGGGCAATCCCGCACAATTCGCGGCAGTTGCCTTAGTTTTCTGCCTTTATTATATCGCAAGATTGTTTCGGGAATGTGAAGTTTTCGTTGCAGGATTGTTTCATTTTGGATGACGGGCTTCGGGATACCGACGGTCGTCACTGTGCCTGCGATCTTGTTCTCCGGCCATACCTGTCATCCAATCCGGACGTGTTGATGAAAACAGCAGCCGACCTCCGTCTGATACAGGGGTCGGCTGTGTGTATTGTGTATTGGGTTGAATCAGCTGATCTTGCCCTCACCGAGATCCGGTTCCGCAAAGAACTCGACCACGGGAGCGTCATATCCGTCGGACTCGAAGACGATAATCTCATTGTCGCCCTCACGCAGCAGCGGTGCGGGAATGTAGAGCGTCTTCTGCGGACCGCGGTCGTTCCAGTAGCGTCCGATGTTGAAGCCGTTGACGACGACAAAGCCCTTGTGGAAGCCGTCAAGGCGGATGAACGTGTCGGCGGGTTTGTCATCCAGTGTCAGATGTCCGCGCAGGAATGCGGGCATACCGTCGGATACGGTGTCGGCGGTGTAGACAAGATCCGACAGATCGTCCATCGTCATCGCGGTCATATCCCAGCCGAAGTGGAACATCTGACCGAGACGGATGCCGTCGTAGATACCCTTGCGGTCAAAGAGCTTCGGACCGTAGTTGACGCGTCCGCAGTTTTCCACAAGAATGTCGATCTTCTGCGTTTCTCCCTTACCGAGCTTGACCTTGACCTCGTCCATGCGTCCGGAGCGTTCGCGGATACCGACCAGCTTGCCGTCGAGGTAGATGTGCGCGCGGTCGTGAACGTGACCGAGCACGAGCGGCAGCTCCTCCATCGGACCGAAAAATTCCGAGGAGTAAAGGATATAGCCAAAGTCCTGACCGATTTCTTCCATGGACTTGGGTGCTGCGGCGTGCGTAACCGTACCGATCTTGTCAAGGTTGTCAAACAGCGGTGCACGTTCGGTCATCGTGAGCTTACCGTAGGCAGCCTTCGGCAGATTCTCAACATCCAGCTCGGGCATCACGCCGGTTGCCTTTGCGATGCGGTCACGGACTGCAAAGTAGGCAGGGGTCAGGTCACCGCACTCGGAGACGGGCGAGCAGTAGTCGTAGGACGTGACCGTCGGCTGATAACCGCCGGAATGGTTGGCACCGTTGGTGAAGCCGAAGTTCGTGCCGCCGTGGAACATATAGAAGTTGAACGACGCGCCCATGTCGAGCATCGGCACGATGGAATCGGCAAGCTCTTCCGCGTCGCGGATGTGGTGATGCTCGCCCCAGTGGTCGAACCAGCCGCACCAGTATTCGCCGCACATCGTCGGCTGACCGGGACGGAAGTCGTTCAGCGTCTTGAACGCGCCGACAGGGTCAGAGCCGAAGTTGGCGACACACGGATATTCGGGCAGCGTACCGCCGGTCAGCATCCAGTAGCACGGACCGTCGGAGGTGTACAGCTGGCAGTCCATGCCGTATTCCTTGTAAATGTCGGCAACGGCGTGCAGGTATTCCTTGTCATTGCCGTAGGAGCCGTATTCGTTCTCAATCTGCACCATGATGATGCGTCCGCCGTTCGTGATCAGATACGGACGGATGCGCGTGAGCAGCTCGCGGTAGTACGGGCGAACCTTTTCAAGATACAGCGGATCGTTGCAGCGCAGTGCCATGTTCTGATAGGAGAGCAGCCAAGACGGCAGACCGCCGAATTCGTGCTCTGCGCAGATGTAGGGACCGGGACGGACGATGACGTACAGTCCGAGCTTCTGCGCGGTTTCGATGTACTTGACGATGTCAAGGCTGCCGGAGAAGTCAAAGGTGCCTTCCTTGCGTTCGTGCAGGTTCCACGGAACATACGTCTCAACCGTGTTGAAGCCGCACGCGCGGAGCTTTTTTAACCGGTCTTCCCAGTATTCGGGAACAATGCGCCAGTAATGCATCGCGCCGGAGAGAACGACAAAGGGCTTGCCGTCAAGGAGAAAGTCTTTTCCGTCAAAGGTAAATGTGCTCATGATATGTGATTCCTTTCGTGGAGTTGATTTTTTGGTTGATGTTTGATGATGATTATGGGTTACAAATATGATAGAGTGCGCACGACTGAAACCTTCTCTCGGGAGAAGGTGGATTTTCAAAATTTCCGCCCCTGCGGAAATTTTGAAAAGACGGATGTGGGTTATTTGGCAAGACACAACCCACATCCGTCACGCCTGCGGCGCGACACCTGTTCTCACGGAGATGCAAGCATCTCCCGGGAGAAGGTGTCGGCGGCACCAAGGCACCGCCCTACGCGTTCTTGGGGTGCGTGGTTCTTATTGATACGGATTCTGAAGCCCATAAATTTCCTTGACCGCGTCGTACATCCGACAGTATCGTTCGTAGTGCTCGGCGTAGCGGTCATGCATCGCGGCATCGGGCAGATAGGTGTCCTTGATGCGGACAAGGGCGGAGGACGCTTCGTGCAGATCGCGGTAGTAGCCTTTCGCAACCGCACCGAGCATGATACAGCCGACCGCACCGGCTTCGGGATTTTCTAGGGTGTTCACAGGCAGACCCGTGATGTCCGCTTTGATCTGCATCCAGATCGGAGAGCGCGAGCCGCCGCCCGTCGCGTTGAGCGCGTCGACAGGAACACCGCCCGATGACAGCATATCGAGGTTCAGACGCATTTCATAGGTAATGCCTTCCATGACCGCCTTGTAGAACTGCGAACGCGGCGTGTCAAGCGCCAGACCGACAATCGCACCGTGCGTCGCGGGGTCCATATACGGTGTCGCCGTTCCCGCAAAGTGCGGCAGAACGAGAATTCCGGTAGGACCGGCACAGCGCGCGTCCGCGGCAAGCTCCGCATCGAGCAGACGGTAGGCAGAGGTGTTCTGCTCCGCCGCCAGACGCTTGGCATCCAGTCCGACCGTATCGCGGAACCACTGCACCAGCGCACCGCCGCAGTAGCAGAACGCATAGGTTGCGTAAAGCCCGTCGATGGCGTGCGGCGCACAGACATAACCGCGGTTGATTAAGGACATATCGTCAAACGGACGGTCAAATACCGGCGTGATGCACTCCACCGTTCCCATGCCGTCGACCGACGTGCCGGGAATCAGCGCACCCGCACCGAGCGCCGCCGTGATCTGATCCTGCGCACCGGTGATAATCAGCGTATCGGGCGAAAGGTTCAGCTCCTCGCAAAGCGATCTGCGCACCGTACCTGCGACCGTACCTGCGGAAACCGGCGTGGACAGCAGTGCAGGATCGATGCCTGCCGCCGACAGTACCTCGGTGCTCCACCGCTTGCCGACGACGTCAAACGCCATCGTGCGCGATGCCAGTGTATAGCTGATCTGCGACACACCCGACAGCCGCCAGACGGCATAGTCCTCGATCAGATAGAAGTGATGCATTTTTTCGTAAATGGCGGGCAGTGCGTTTTTGTACCACATGAGCTTGGGCAGCGTGTACATCAGATGCGGCTTCATGTACAGCGTCTGCATCAGCCGTTCACGGCCAAACGCCGCCACCAGCGCATTCGTTTCGTCCTCGCCGCGGTTGTCGGTGTACAGCACAATGCCGTGCAGAACGTTACCGTCGGCATCGACCGGAACACCTGCCTCACCGAACGACGTGACGATGATCGCCTCAACGTCGTCGCCCCCGGCTCTGCAGTCCGCCGCACCGATCGCGATGACCTCGCGGATGCAGTCCCACATGACGTTGGCATCCAGCTCATGCGCACCCGCATCGCGCTGTGCCGTGTATTCCCGGTACGCACCGGAGATGTATTTGCCGTCGGGCGAGCAGACCACACTCTTGCATCCGCTCGTGCCGAGGTCAAGACCCATAATTGCCATAGTTGTTTGTCCTTTCTTTGGGGGATAGAAGATGCATTGGTTATGCGCAGACGGCTGTAATCTCGCGTAGGGCGGGGGCTTGTCTCCCGCCGTGCATCAAATTAGATGACGGTAAGATAGGAAATCTATCATTTCCCACAAATTGGTGTGCGAAATTATGATATTGTTCTCCCACTGCGGCGGGAGCAAGCCCCCGCCCTACGCGCAACTTGAAATCGCCTGCCTCAATTATCATCCAATCCATCCCATCTTTTCCTATAGTATATCAGAAAATCACCGAAAATGGAAGTGGAATTTGAAAATTTACGAAATTTCCGTACTTTTCTTTGGCGGTGTGGAAAATCCCTTGACAAACGGGGGATAATCGGGTAAAATTATAGTAAAGACTCCCTGCATCAACCTATGGTTGATGCGTGCGAGGGAGCTGGCACGCGAAGCGTGACTGAGGGAGTTATGTTTTCCATATGACGAAATCAGAAAAATAACAAATAGAAGTTCCGTTCATAATGTCTGTTTCGGGACAGTCGGGGATCAATCCCCGGATGCCTGTCCCTACAACCAGAGAAGCATCTGCGTATCCCGTTATCGGCACTGAACCTCTATGTGCGGCGGCACCAAGGCACCGCCCTACGCGAAATTAGAAGCGCATACGCATAGGAGAAACAGCATCGAAACCCCATGTTTCGGGCGATTCGTGAATCGCCCCTACAGATATCAAGAGCATCTATCAGGAACATCCAAACAAAATCCATATAAAGGAGAACCCCCATGAAATTCTACCAGACCTGGCAGGGCGCGCTTCTTGCGTCCTCGGACACAAACGACGTCATCAAGTCGTTCCCGGCAGAAGTCCCCGGCAACCTGCAGTATGACCTTGCGGTCGCGGAGGGCATCGCCGACACGCTGATGTACTCCACCACGGCACAGCGCTTCCTAGAAGTGGAAGACAACTTCTGGAAGTACGAAACCACGCTCGATTACAAGGTCGAGGACGGTGAGCGTGCAATCTTCGTCGCAGAGGGTATTGACTACATCTTCGACATCATCATCGACGGCAAGTGCGTGTACTCCCACGAGGGTATGTACACAAAGACCGAGATCGACCTGACTGACATCGCGCATCCCGGCTCGAAGCTCGTTGTCCGCATCCATCCGCATCCCAAGCTCCCCGGCGAGTTCGCAACGCCGCGTGAGATGGCAGCACAGTCCTGCAAGCCGCCGTCCACGTATGAGTGGGACTGGAACCCGCGTCTCATCATCTCCGGTATCTGGAAGCCGTGCTATGTCGAGACGAGAACAAGGGGCTACATCCGCAACTGCGAACCCTTCTATACGCTGAATCCCACCCGTACCACAGCGGTTCTCCGCTTTGAAACCGACTGCGATCTGCCCGTGACCTATACCGTCTGTGACCCCGACGGAAATGTCGTTTATGCGGGTGACAAGCCCTCCTGCGTCATTGAAAACGTCAGGCTCTGGTGGTGCAACGGTCAGGGCGAGCCGAACCTCTATACCTACACCGCAAAGAACGCAGAATACGAATATACCGGCCGCATCGGCTTCCGTACCGTCAAGCTCGTCATGAACGGCGGCGGTGCCGACCACGAGCCGAGAAGCTTCCCCAAG
>JAFUPC010000116.1 GCA_017481495.1 Clostridia bacterium | reverse complement strand
GGATAGAGCAACTGCCTTCTAAGCAGTAGGTCGAGAGTTCGAGTCTCCCAGGGTGCGCCATATGGTGGGTATAGCTCAGTTGGTTAGAGCGCCAGGTTGTGGCCCTGGAGGTCGTGGGTTCGAACCCCATTACTCACCCCATGAAACCCGGATTCCAAAAGAATCCGGGTTTTTCAATAATATCCGGGCATTCGCCCGGGTGATATACCCTGCGGGTATGATATCGTTGCATACGCACCGATGATATCCGCTTCGCGGGTGATGTTTTCTTGTCGAAATTTTCTGCTTGGGAGTATGATTATATGACTTACACCCCCCACGAGCTCCTTCTCCGCACCAATCACCATTTGATCTGCGGCGGCACATTTACCGACACGCAGAAAACGTATCTCGTCCGGCGGTTTCATTACGTTAAATGAGGTACATTATGGATATGCTTGCCCCCATCATCTGCTTTCTCTCATCGCACATGACCGGATGTCTGGTAATGATTCTGCTGTTCTCGCTCATCTCCTTTGTGCTGTTCGGCATTGACAAATACAAAGCCCGGCATGGTTTATGGCGCATTTCCGAGCGGACACTGCTCCTCTCCGCGTTTTTCTTTGGCGGAATCGGCGCGTTTCTCGGAATGCGTGTGTTCCGGCACAAAACACAGCACCTGTGTTTCAGGATCTTGGTTCCGGTTTTTATGGTTTTGCAAGCGGCGGGGATTGTGCTGATTGCAATGATATAGAAAATGACATTTGTTATGTCTGTAGGGGCGCCCATTAGGCGTCCGGTGATTTGAAAATCTTTCGCACCATTTATCATATGTCACCGCGTAGCGGTGACCGTCATCGTTGCACGGTGACAGCGGGCGGCATAAGGGTTTCGCTCCGCGAAACCGGGACACCCCTACAAATACAGAAAAGGCGGTTCCCCGTCCCTTACGTTGACAATACCGCCCATTTTTCCACCACACATCAGAATATCCTCAAAACAAACGCCCGACCGCATCCTTTGCAATGCAGTCGGGCATCTCATTTTATTCGTTATATGAAGTATAACTTTTATACATAATAAAACACAACAGTCAGTATCACCGCGACGGCGAGAAAGATCCCGCCGACGATGAACAGAAAGCCGAATCCCCTGACAGGACCGCCGTCGTGCTTGCGGGCAACGTAGTCGCCGTAGCGTTCATGGGTCTTGTCGCCGCCGGGGAGGAGCATCTTCACGGCATAAGAGAAGACATAAGACACACCCCAGAACAATCCCTCGTTGGAGATCATGACCAGCACCGCAAAGAGCGTGATGGTCACGCCGGGGATGGTGAACGCATCTGCCAGAATGCGAACCTTCGTCTGTGTGTCGGCGGCATCCGCGTAGCCGTGCAGGTCAACGGTCAGTGCGACCATGAGCAGACCGACGGCGGCGGTGATGCCGTATTTAAGCAGGTTTTTGACGGCACGGTTCATGACGTTCATTCCTGCGGCTGTGCCAGAATTTCCTTGTAGTGCTTTTCCTCCGTGTCATTGCACCAGACGAAATGTCCCGGTGCGACCTCGCGCATGGAGGGTTTATCAACGGTGTAGTCGTGTTCGGCAAGCGAATTGTAGGTGATACGGACGCGCTTCTTCTCGGCATGGGGGTCGGGAAGCGGAATCGCGGACAGAAGCGACCGCGTATACGGGTGCAGGGGATGCGCAAACAGCTCGTCGGAGGTCGCCAGCTCTACCATTTTACCGAAGTACATAACGCCGATGCGGTCGGAGAAATACTTGACGACGGACAGATCGTGGGCGATGAACAGAATCGTCAGTCCCAGCTTGTCGCGCAGGTCGTTGAGCAGGTTGATAACCTGCGCCTGAATCGACACATCGAGCGCGGAAATCGGCTCGTCGGCGATCAGAAGGTCGGGATTCATGATGACGGAGCGCGCAATGCCGATACGCTGTCTCTGACCGCCGGAGAACTCGTGCGGATAACGGCCCGCGTGTTCTCTGACCAGACCGACCGTTTCCAGAATGTCGTATACCTTTTCGTCGATATACTTCTGGTCACGGATGCCGTTGATGACAAGCCCCTCGGAAATGATCTCGCGGACGGTCATACGGGGATTCAGCGATGCGATGGGGTCCTGGAAGATCATCTGGATCTTGGTGATCAGCTTAGTCTTCTTTGCCACGCGCAGGGCATCCTTGTACTGTGCTGTCATGACCTTGTATTCTTCGGGATTGCCCTTTGCCGCTTCCAGCTTCGGGGCGTATTCCGCCTCGATCTGCGCAACAAGCGTTTTGGCATATTCCTCATCGGAATGCCGGTGGTCAAATTTTGCTTTTTTAATCTCTTCCGTGTTCACACGGATGATCTCTTCCAGCTCTTTTTTCCGTGCCTCGGTCGGATTCCCTTTGGAAAGCTCCTGTTTTGCTTCCTTGATGGCATCCTTGTAGGACTGGGTGCCAGCACAGATGCGCTGTCCCTTGAAATACACGGAACCGGATGTGATGTCGTAGATCTTGATGACGGAACGACCGGTGGTCGTTTTGCCGCAGCCGGACTCGCCAACCAGACCGAACACCTCGCCCTTTTTGATGTCAAAGGAAACATCGTCAACCGCTTTATTGACAGAGTCGCCCATTTTGAAATACTGACAGAGATGCTCGACCCGCAGAAGGGTTTCACCGGAATTGTTGTTTGCCATATCAGTTCCCTCCTTCTGCACGGCGCTTCATGCGCTCAATGCGGTCTGTGATGATTGCGGGCGGTGTGACCTTGGGTGCATCCGGATGGAGCAGCCATGTTGCCGCCCAGTGAGTGTCGGATACCGCAAATTCCGGTGGCTGCATCTCAAAGTCGATCTTCATCGCGTACTTGTTGCGGTCGGCAAACGCATCGCCGACAGGCGGGTAGATCATGTTCGGGGGTGTACCGGGGATCGCATCCAGCTTTTCCTTGGTGTCAAGGTCGGGCATGGAGGACAAGAGTGCCCAGGTATACGGATGGCGCGGATCGTAGAAAATATCGTCCGCCGTGCCGTATTCGACGATCTTGCCGGCATACATGACAGCGATGTCGTCCGCCATGTTCGCAACGACACCCAGGTCGTGCGTGATAAAGATGACGGAAAGATGCCGCTCGTCCTTCAGACGGTTGATCAGCTCCAGGATCTGCGCCTGGATGGTGACGTCCAGTGCCGTTGTCGGCTCATCGCAGATGAGGATATCAGGGTCTGCCGCCAGCGCGATGGCAATGACGATTCTCTGGCGCATACCGCCGGAGAACTCAAACGGATACTGGGTATAACGGATACGCGGCTCCGGAATGCCGACCTCCTCCATCAGACGGATGGCTTTTTCCTTTGCCATCTGCTTGGTCACGCGGTAAACGGCTTCCGATGCCTTTGCCTTGAAAAACGCGATCAATCCTTCGGCGCGTGCGCGGAACTCCACGGAGCCGGATGCGGCGATGTTTTCTTCAAACCGTGCTTTCATCCGGGCGCAGACGGCGGGAAGTGCCGCTTTCAGCTCGTCAAGGTCGTAAACAGTCTTCGGAACGACCTTCCAGTCAACGTTCTTCCCTTTTGCGATCAGCGCATCGCGCTTTGCGGTCTGCTTTGCAAACCGTGCTTCTTCCCGGGGGTTCTTGACGACAGCGGTGAAATACTTTTCCACGCCGCTGACAAGGCTCGTGCGGAATGTATACGCAAGCGGATCCTTATTCAGCTCCAGTCGGTCGATGGCGCCCTCAACGACGGCGGAAATCTCCTTCGCCTTTACAAGCGCGGACTTTTTGTCGTAATCTCCCCGGGAGAAGAACGCCTCCGCGTCGGACAGCGCATTCAGCGCCGCCTGCTTTTTGGCGACCGCTTCCGCGGCGGAATACGCAAGACCTTTTTCCGCCAGGGTCATGAATTCGTTCATGAAATTGTCGGCAAGGTAGGAAAGCGTTTCGCGGTTGACCTCGTCCACGGGTTTCGCGGTCAGGTCAGCACCGGGATTTTTGTAAAGATAGAAGCCGATGCCGAAGAAGTCCGGACGGGTTCCCGCCGTCAGACGGGTCAAAAGTGCTTTCAGATTGTTCAGTGCGCCCTCGATCTCGGTGTTCAGCACCGGTGCGCCTTCGGCGGGCGTTTTGTAAGCGGAAGCGAGTGCGTTGAGGGTTCCCTGCGCGCGTTCCAGCTCCGCATCGGCGGACTTGGAGAGATAGGGGTTCTTCACCGTTTTCAGCTTGCCGGAAAATTCTTTCAGACGGGCACGGACATCCAGCTTCTGGTTCTTTCCGCCAAGGAACAGAAAGTCCTCAATGTCGGAAACCAGTCCTTCTGCCGCCGCATATGCCGCGTTGTAGGCAGTCTCCTGTTTCAGCGCCTCCATTGTGAACGCATCGAACGTTTTGACAAGCTCATCGACACGCGCGGAACCGGCTTCACCAACTGCCGCTTTCATGTTCTGTGCAAGAACCGCAAGCGTATTGGTGAAATCCCGCTTTGCGGCGCGGCGGTTGCCCTTGTTTTTGAGAAGCATCGCTTCGGTGATCTGTTTGCCGATGCGGACGATGGGGTTGAGGGAGGACAGCGGATCCTGGAAGATCATCGAGATCCGGTTGCCGCGGATCTTGCACATCTCCTCCTCGGAAATTTTCAGAAGGTCTTTGCCGTCGTAGATGATCTCACCGGATTCGACAATGGAGTTGCCGGCGAGAATGCCCAGAATCGCTTTGGACGTGACGGACTTACCAGAGCCGGATTCGCCGACGATGGCAAGCGTTTTGCCGCGTTCCAGATCAAAGGAAATGTCGCGTACCGCCTTGACGGTACCGCCGGAGGTACGGAATGAGACCTTTAAGTCTTTTACCTGTAAAATACTGCTCATATTATTCCTCCACTCCTCTCAGGGACGGGTTGAACGCATCGCGCAGGCCATTGCCGAACAGGTTGAAGCAGATAAGCAGAAGCGACAGCACGATTGCCGGGAAGATCATCAGGTGCGGATAGTTCGTCCACAGCTTGGAAGCATCGGAAAGCAGCGTACCGAGCGACGTGGTCTCCGTACCGCCGAGCTTGACGATGCCGAGATAGGACAGCATGGATTCCGAGTTGATGACACCCGGAATGACAAGGACACTCGCCGTGATGATGGTACCGAGCGAGTTCGGGAAGATGTGCTTCCAGATGATGCGGCTGTCCTTTGCACCGAGCGTGCGCGCCGCGATGACATATTCCTGGCTCTTGAAACGGTAGAACTGGGTACGGGTACGCCCTGCGGTACTGAGCCATCCGGTCAGGACAAACGCAAACAACAGGGACGGAACCGCGCCGACCCGGTTTGCAAGGTGAATCTGGAACAGTGTTGCAACGACGATGAACGGCACGCCGGACAGCACATCCCCGATACGTTCCATCACCATGTCGATGGCGCCGCCGTAATAACCCTCGATGGCACCGTAAATGGCGCCGATGGTCAGGTTCAGGGCGGATACACAGATGGCAAGCAGCAGGGACAGACGGATACCGTCCGCCATGCGCAGAGACAGGTCATAACCCTGGCTGTCCGTGCCGAACAGATACTCCGGTTCAAAGCCGTTCATGTAGGTGTAGTAGTTGTAGTAGAGCACACGGACCTTGTACTGTGCGGTTGTGGTGTCGCCGCCGCCCGTGTATTCGTAGTAGATGGGATTGCCGTCGGCATCGCGCTTGTAGTTTTCTTCCAGAACCATGCCGGGCGCGTACTTGATTTCGGTGATGTTTCCGTTTGCATCGACGGAAACAGGCGTACCCTTGGAGGACTTATACCAGTTGTTGGCATCAGAAGAATCCAGGTTGTACTCGTTGTCCGCAATCAGGGGGTATAGGATCTGAAGACCGGTCTCCGCCTGCCATGCGACGATCTTCGCATACTCGGACTGCTCGATGCTCTTGTACATGAAGCCGACTTCCAGATAGTTCTCGATGCGACCGGGATAGATGGTCTTCGGCTTCGCACCCTTGATCTCGGTGTATTCTTCACCCTCGCCGATTTTCAGCATGGGCTGATATGCGCTGTCCATACCGATTTCCAGCGTTACATCGCCGGTACCGTCATGATCTTCCGCCGCCATACCGATGGCGATGGCCTTAACGAGACTTTTTTCGGAGAAGTCACGGTTGGTACCGCCGTCTGCAATACCGATGTTGGATAAGAGCATATTTCTCGGCGGCTTTTTTGCATAATAGACATCCATGAACGCCGCATCGAAATTCGTGGTCAGAAGCGGACACAGAAATGAAAACGCGACGATGCACAGAATGATGATGGCGGCGACAACGGAGCCTTTGTTCTTGCGGAAGCGAATCCACGCATCCTTGAAATAACCGACAGGCTTGTCGTCAAACTTTTTATCGGAAATGCGTTCGCCCCGGTTGACAAATTCAAACTTTTCTTTCTCAATGCGGGGGAGGTTGTTTGTGTCATAAGACTTGTTCATTTACTTCTTTGCCCCCATTCTGATTCTCGGATCAATGAATCCGTAGCTGATGTCAACGACGATGCTTGCAAGCAGACCGACGAACGTGTAGAAAATGGTATCCATCATGAAGACATCATAGTCAAGCAGGCTGATGGATTTGATATAAAGCTGACCGACACCGGGAATGGCGAAGATCTGCTCGATGATCATGGAACCGGAGAGGATGGAGATAAAGGTCGAGATGATCATCGGGAGGATCGGAACCATTGCGTTTTTCAGCGCATGACGGGTCGTTGCCTGCGCACGGGTCAGACCCTTGGTGCGGGCAAGCAGCATATAGTCGGAGGTGAGCGTTTCCGTCAGCTCCGCACGGGTGAAGCGGCACAGACCCGCGATCTGCGAAAACGACAGCGCGAGAATCGGCGGGATCATACTCCACAGCATCCTGCCGGAGAACCACGAGTTCCCCGCATCGGCGAGTGCAGAAACGGTCAGCGGGAACAGTCCGGCTTTGAAGTACAGGAAATATTGCACAAGAAAACCGTAGACATAGGACGGCACGGAAACGCAGATCATGACCGCGGTGGAAATGACCTGATCCTGCCATTTGTTTTTCTTGATCGCGGCGAAGATACCGAGCGCGATACCGACCGGGATCGAGAATAAGAACGAATAGAAGTTGACGAGCACGGTCGGCAGAAGTCTGTCCATCAGGACATCCCACGCCGGCGACCGGAACGAAACGTACCAGGATGTACCGAAATCCCAGTCCGTGATGATATTTTTCAAATAGATTCCGTATTGGACGAGAAGCGGCTTGCCATAACCGAGCGCATCCCAGCGCGCCTGAATAACGGCCTGCAGATTCTTGTCCTGCGGAAGCTCACGCGGCAGAATGCGGATGAGCATGAAGCAGATTGACGTGATGATAAACAGCGTCAGAAACATCAAAAGAACTCTTTTGACTACATATTTGGTCATTTTTGAACTCCTCTCCGGGGATGGTGTTGACCGGACATAGGGACGATTTTACCGATAATCTCCGAAAACCGGTACGCTACGCTCGATAGAATACCGTTTTTCGGAAATTACCGATTACACAAAACCGTAATTTCCGTTCGCACGGGCTGCAGCCGCACAGGCAAACAGCCACAGCGTATACAGCACTTTATCGGGCTGTACGCTTTAACGAATGAAAGTGTGATAATATCACAATACAGGGAGAAGCGTTGACTCCCCCCTGTGAGTGACATCGGACTTGCCGCTCGGCCGTGAAACGGCGCTTTGCGGACAAACCTATTATATTTCATGCGGAGCATGAAATAGTTTATACCCTAGGGTATAATTCATTTTTACTGTGAAAAGTAATCTGTGAATTATTCGTAGCTGAGGGTGCCGCCCTGTTCAGCGACAAATGCAGTCCATTCCTCATCGGTGTAGTTGTAGTGCATGAGACGAAGACCGCCGAAGCCGTACATGATGTTGTAATCCTCGGTGTAGTAGCCAACCTTGTAGGAGAGCAGTTCGCACGCGGTGGTGCCGCAGAGCGGGATTCTGTAGTAGAGCTTCAGATATTCTTCTTCCATTGCCGCAGTGATTGCGAGCATGGTTTCAAAGTCTGCGTTAGCATATGCACCGGAACCGATGAGCGCACCGGACCATGCCTGCCATGTCATGGTGACATCTTCACCGTTCACATTGATGGTGAGCGTCTCCGTGGTGGGATCCCAGCAAGCTGCTTCGTTGATGGCGTACTGATCGGGATCGCAGTAGACCTGGAAGTTACGGAACGGATAGAATGCCGCGCCGCCCCATGCGCCGTAGCCGATTGCATATTCGCCTGCGGGAACGTCGTTGTAACGGTTTTCGATGTTGCCGATACCTTCAAGGGTGATGGTACCGAAGCCGGAGCCTTCTGCTGCTGCATTGATGTACTTGTTCATCAGCGCGATCTGGTTGTTGTCGGCAGATTCAAGCGCAGCCTTTGCCCAGCCGATACGGATGTGGATTTCCTCGCCTGCCGTGTAGAGACCTGCGGCAACCAGCTCATCGCAAGCGGTCTTCATCAGGTTCTTTGCCTCGGTCAGGTTGTAGCCGGTGATGGAATCATATGCTTCCTTGAGGGTTGCGTATGCCTTGCAGTCGCCGTATTCGACACCGTAGAGGTTGCAGATTGCCTGCATTGCTTCGTCGGAGCCGCGATAAGAGGAGGTCGGATCGTTGTAAACGTCGTAGAAGTAGAGGTTGTTCATAATCGCATATGCCGCCTTGTAACCGGGGGTTGCGGTGACATATTCGGAACGGTCAACTGCCAGAGAGAATGCCTTTCTGAAGTTGGTGTTGGAGAGAACAACGGAGTTGGTGTTGCCCTTGGAGTTGTCCATTTCCTTCAGCATATCAACGTTGGTGTTGAAGAAGAAGGACATGGTGTAGGTCTCGTCGACCTTGTAGAGCTGGTCGGAGGTTGCGTAGGTGGTGAGTTCTTCTGCGTTGGGAGACCAGGAGGAAAGTTCGCCTTTCAGGAATGCCTGCTTTGCGCCGGACTCTTCCATGACGTCGATGACGATCTTGGTGGTCTGATACTGCTGCTGGACAGCGCCGTCAACTTCAAAGTTGGTGTAGGAAACGAGAGAACCGTCTTCGGTCTTCTCCCAACCGTACCAGTTTTCGTTCTGAACGAAGACGACCTGCTTGTCAGCCTGGATGGATTCCATCTTGTACGGACCGTAGGAGATGGAGGTTTCCAGAGAAGTACCGTAGTCGGTGGTGGTCAGCTCGCCGGAGGTGTCCTTGCCTGCTTCATACAGAGACTCGTAAACGAGCCAGGTAGAGGTGCAGGAGGTCAGGAAGTAGTTCTTTTCGATGGCGGTCTGGCAGACGTAACGAATGGTGTAGTCGTCAACCTTGTAGAGACCGACGGACTCGAAAGTCGCTTCGGGATAGGTCTGCTGATACATGGTGTAATCCTTGACGTTTTCAGCAGTTTCGCCCCAGTCAGCGGAATAGGTGATGATGCTGGTCAGAAGCGCGATGGTCTCGTCGTTGTAAGGTGCATAGCCCTCTTCATCGCAGAGTGCGAGCAGGGATTCGTATGCCGCAACGTCGAACATTGCTTCGCCGTAATACTCGACATAGGTCTGGAGCGTATCGCCGCCGAGCCAGTCAAGCGGCTGTGCGACAGCGATGACGACCGGTTCGCCGTTCGGGGTGGTATAAGCACCGTCAGCGGCAACGTAGTCGGTCACAGCGTAGTTTGCGTTTGCGGAGTTGTCCATCCAGACGGAGCTGCCCTGGTAGTAGTAGTTCGCACCGCCTGCGATCGCGGATTCACCGGCGATGTACAGATTTGCACGGTAGTTCTTCATTTCCGGTGCGAGCAGCTGCTGCATGGAATAAACGTAGGTGTCGGCATTGATGGCAGTGCCGTCTTCCCACTTTGCTTCGGGATTGAGCTTGATCTCGTAGACGTAGCCTGCGTCAGCGGTGGTCGCGCCCTCGGGAAGCGTGACTGCGTACTTGGTCAGGTCGTCCTGTGCGGATGCGGTGACGTCCTCGATGGAAGTCGCCATGCCGTATACCCACTGGTACACGCCGTTTGCGGAATCCTTGATGGAAAGGTCAACAAAGCCCTCGGAGAGGTAGCTGAGCATGGTGTCGTCAGCGTTTGTTTCCCAGGTGTGAGGATTCCAGTTGGTGCCGAGTGCGGTGGTATATGCGTTGTAGGTGAAGTTGCCAGTGACAGCTTCCGTCGTACCTTCGTCGCCGGAAGAGCAAGCGGTCATCATACCCAGGCACATAACCAGTGCAAGCAGCATTGCTATGAGCTTTTTCATGATTTCCTCCTGAAAAAATTGTTGGAAGTATTTTGATGGGGACCGTCCTCTTTTTCCCAAAGAGATGGTATAACCGTCCACATTCCATAATATTATAGCACGGAAACGCATATTTTTCAAGATGGTTTCCCCAAATTCGATAGGTTTGTACAAATTATTCGTGTTTGCAATTTGTGAATCGGCGTTTCTGCCGGATTTTATGGGAATTTTTCTCTGTTTTCGCGGAAGTTTCCATGTGAATCTGGTAATTTTATAGCATTTTAACACATTAAAGTGTTAATATTCTGCGATATATTATACCGTTTTTTGTACGGGTTATACAAAAATCCGATACCCGGATCCCTCAAAAAAACGAACCGCATTCAGCGCGCCGTGCAAATTTCAAACAGCACATCGACCATCGTTTCCATGTCCTCCACGCACGCATATTCAAACCGCGAGTGGTAGTTTTCCCCGCCGGTGGACAGATTCGGACAAGGAAGCCCCTCAAAGGACAATCTTGCGCCGTCCGTGCCGCCGCGGATGGGAACGAACATAGGAGCAACGCCGCACCGCTTCATTACGCATTCCGCGCGGGTGACGATGTGCATTTTGTCCCGGAGAACTTCTTTCATATTATAATAAGAATCGGTCAGTGTGAGAACTGCGGCATCCCGTCCCCATTTTTCATTGACCGCATCGACTGCCCCCGCCATGCGCCGCTTCTTTTCTTCAAACTTTGTCCGGTCGTGGTCGCGGATGATATAGCGGATGCGCGCGTGCTCGCAGTCGCCCTCCATGTCGGTCAGGTGGAAAAATCCCTCGTACCCCTCGGTCATGGCGGGAATCTCGTCTGCCGGCAGAAGTGCGTTGATCTCACAGGCAAGCAATGCCGCGTTGATCATCTTCCCTTTCGCATCGCCCGGATGGATGGAACGCCCGGTGACAACGATGTCAGCGGAAGCCGCGTTGAAGTTTTCATATTCGATGCCGCCAAGCGCGCCGCCGTCCACGGTGTATGCAAAATCCGCGCCGAATCCCGCGACGTCGAACTTGTCAGCACCCCGCCCGATCTCCTCATCCGGCGTGAATGCGATCTTCACGCATCCGTGCGGGACATCGGTTTTCAGAAGTCTTTCCGCCGCGCACACAATTTCGGCGACACCCGCTTTGTCGTCCGCGCCGAGCAGGGTCGTGCCGTCCGTGACGATGAGGTGCTTGCCGCGGTATTTTACCATACCGGGGTAATCCCGCTCGGAGAGGACGATGTTCTGCTCCGCGTTCAGGACGATGTCCTCGCCGTCATACAGCACTTCTCTTGCCTTGACCGGTGCATCCGCGCACGCATCGGAGGTATCCATGTGTGCGATCAGACCGATGACGGGGCGTTCTTCCGTCGTATTTGCGGGAATTGCCGCCCATACATAGCCGTTTTCGTCACAGTGCGCAGCGATGCCAAGTGCGGACAACTCCTCTGTCAGATACTGCGCAAGCGCAAGCTGTTTTTGTGTGCTCGGACAGGATTCCGACGTCTCGTCGGACATGGTCGGATAGGAGATGTAGGTGAGAAATCTTTGTTTTACAGTCATGTTTTATGGATCCTTTCATTATAATGTTGATGTGCCCTGTTTCCTGTAGTACGATGTTTCTGTTAAACCTTTACATTGGCAAGAAAGCGAGCAAGACGGTTTTTGCGTTAAACTTTCCCCTTGGGGAAGGTTTATCGTGCGAACCGTTCACTCTGCATTCTCACGATAGTAAAGTTTCAGATGAAACAAGGTACTACAGATTCGGAAAAAGCATTGTTCCGCCCCCCATTCCTCAAACCGCAGAAAACCGTGCAGTCCCACACCGGTATTCTGCACGGTTTCTTCTCGTTTATGTGATACGGAAACGATTATTCTTCCGTCTTCTTGTTGACAATCGGCACAAAGGGCGTATCTGCCGGTGCATCGCCGTCGGTCTCGGGAGCGATTACCGGGGATTCCTCGGCGGGGGATTCCGGTGCGTGCTCTGCCTTCCATGCGCGGAAGGATTCGATCTGCTTGAAGCGTTCCTCTCCGCAGGGGAGCGAGCAGCGGGACTTCATGTTGATGAGGAAGCCGTCGAGCTTGCCGTTTTTGACAAGGTCGAGCACCGCATCATATGGCAGGACAGCAGCCTTGAACTGGTTCTTGTCGGAAACAAATTCCATGCCGTTGGTGAAAACGGGCAGGAACTGCTTTACGTTTTCGTCCTGTGCGGGCGTTTCCTCTGCCTTTGCGGCCTCTTCGGTACCCTCTGCGGCTTCCGGCTTCTTCGGCTGGGTGCGCAGAACGGGCGTGGTGATCTTGCCGTCCTCCATCTGCTTGGTCGGGACGAGGAAGCGTGCATCGGACATGGCTTCCACGACGCGGCTTTCCAGGAACGACAGCTGCTTTGTGACCGCCTCTTTGAACTTTTCGGGGTCGCTTCTGTCCATGTTATTGGGCGTGCGCAGGAACTGGAACAGGCAGGTAATGGCGAAGTCCAGCTTCGGGTTGCCGTAAATGAGATTGTTCTTCTGACCGATGAAGTCCTTGTGCTTGACAATTTCCTTTAACGGAACGAGAGACTGCCGCTTTTCTGCATCAAAGAACATGATCATCGGATAACCGAGAACGATCAGCTCCTGGAAGACGGACTTCTTGTCGTCTGCGTTGAACTGCTCGCGTGTGAATGTGCTGACGAGCAGCGGGACGTTTCTCTTGCGGAATTCGTTTGCCTGCTCCATTGCGACGTTCTTGTCCTCAAACATCAGCATATAGCTGTACTGGAAGATGAACGGCTTGTTCGTTTCGCCGCAGTACATACAGTAAAGCTCCTCTGCACCGAGCATCCGGGAGATGACTTCATCGCGGCGGGTCTCGTTGCGTTCCTTGCGCCAGCGGACATACTTGCCGTAGTCGATGGACTCGACACGGTCCTTTTTGCGGACACCGTCTTTTTCCGCGATCAGTCGGTCGCGGGGGATGTCGGTACGCAGCTTCTGCGCGAGGTCATCGAGCTTGTCGAGGTCGGTGTCCTTCCAGCCGTATTCCTCCTCCGTGATGCCGAACATCGCGGACGGGTCGGTGCCGGGGGTCCAGGTTTCGGGGTCGGTCATGATGATGTGCGTGGGATCCAGCACACGCATGACATAATCCTCCGAGCCCGGTGCGCCGATGACGCCGACGGCATATTTCAGGTCTTCGTTGACATAAGTCGCCTTGAATTTGATTTCCATTGTAAAACTGTTTCCTTTCTGGGGATAGTACGTTTTTTATAATATATAGTATATCACACTTTATCCGAAAATGCAAACCTTTTTTGCCGGAATTTTCAGTTTATTTGCAATTTTCCGAGAATTTCTTCCTTTGCGGGGGTAAAATCGTGCTCATTGTCTATGATAAGGTCGGCATACCGCGCACTCGGAACGGAATATTCCGCTTCCCGATACCGCGCGCAGGCGAGATAATACCCGCCGATGAACTCCGCTGTCTGTCCCATCTTCACGATGTTGCGGCAGATGCGCCGGTACAGGCGCATTTCAATGGTCGCCGTGACATACAGTTTATAATCGCACCGTTCTCTGATCTCCGGGATGCAGTAGATATACGCGCCCTCGGCAATGATATACCGGATGTCGGGGTCGGAGGACAGCGCGTCAAGCTTTTCCGCCATCGCCGTAAAATCGACGGAGGTCGGATGGTTCCAGTCGGGATATTCTGCACCGTCTAGCGGCGAGACGATCTTCGGCAGTTCCTTTTTGAAAAAATGATCGGAGCAGACGGTGACAGCACCCGGAAGATGCTCTGCAAGATACGCCGCAAGCGTGGATTTACCGGACCCCGACGGCCCCGAGATGCCGATGATATACGATTTATTCGCTTGTTTCATGGTCATTCTCTTCCTGTTCGTGGTGATGGTCATGCGTGTGGTCATGTCCGCTTCGCTCATGGATGGACTGCATTTTCTGCTGAACAGAAATGCGCTCGGCCGAAAGCTGTGCCTGCAATTCTGCCGGTGTCCAGTAACGGTTGGTGTCCGTGAATGCTGCCATCAGCGACGGGCGGGAAAATTTTGCGCGGCGTGCCTCGGAGAGAAAATTGCTGATCTCCTGTGTGGTGAGATTGCAGAACACGAGCATCGGCTCGGCGAGTTTGTGGGCATCGGTAAGCGGCGCGCCGGTCGGCACATCCAGACCCGCGAGAACGCCGATGGTTTCGGCATATTTTGCTTCCTCCGCTTTCACATACTGCATCCCGAACTTCACACACAGAACGCGCAGGAAGGATGCCTGCTTCGGATTCAGTCCGAAGCACAGGACAAGGGGGTTCTTCGGATTCATTTTTAATGACCTTCTTTCATTTATCGGTCGGATATTTATCGGTCAGATGGGAACACGATGTGATTCTGCCGCCGGATCTCGTCAATGATCGCAAGTTCCGTGACAGAGGCATCAAGATACGGATGCTCCACACACCCCTCCCGACACAAACGGGCAAAATCTTCCAGTTCGTAGATCATATTGTTTTCGGCGGGGGTAAACGGAATGATCTCCTCCTCGCACCCGGCGTTTCCGAGATTCGGGGAACCGTGGTGGTAGAGGATCTTCATATCCCGCGGCATGGTGATCTTGCCGAGTGTCAGTGTTCCGTCCTCGCCCATGAACAGGTTCGGGGTAACGGATTCGGTGATCTTGGAATAGGACAGCTCCGCTTTCATGTCCCCGTAATCGAGAATGACGTGTCCCGCGCCCTCAAAGCCGTTGTGCAAAATCACCGAGGAAGACAGCACCCCCCGCGGTTTTCCGAACAGCATTGCCGCGACGTGGATGATATAGCACCCGATGTCCATAACCGCCGCGTTGGAATAGTCCGGATTGAACGCATTGAGGATCTCCCCCGCGCGGAACTTGTCGTAGCGGGAGGAATACTGACAGTAGTCAAGCACGACACGGCGCAGCTTCCCGAGCTTCGCCAGCTGTTCTCTCACAACATCCAGACACGGGTCGTGTGCCGGGCGCATGGCTTCCATCAGGACACAGCCGTTTTCGCGCGCGGCGGCGATCATCGAGGAAAGCTGTCCGCTGTCGGCGGCGATGACCTTTTCGCAGAGGACGTGCTTTTTATGGTTTAACGCGGATACGGTCTGTTCACAGTGCGCAAAATTGGGACTTGCGATATAAACGGCATCGATTGTGTCCGAGGACAGAAAAGATTCGTAATCACAGAACACGTTTTTGATGCCGTGTTTTTGGGCGAACACATCGCCCGTTTCCTGTTTTCTCGAATAGACCGCCGTGATTTTTACGCTGTCGAGCATCGCCGCCGCTTCCGCCAGCCAGTCGCTGACGAAGTTCGTTCCGACGATGCCGATGCGGATGGGATTTGTTGTCATGGGGTTTTCTCCTTTTCCGGAATCTGGTACTCCTATACTGATACTCTTATAATTATATCGTATTTCCGCCGGAAAATCAAGACGGTTTTCAAAATCTTCGCGCCGATTTTCCGCCGAGCGGTAATTTTCGGCATTGTTGACAAAAATATGCACGAAATTTCGTGCAAAATGACGATGGAAATTTCCGGAAATTAAAGGTATAATATTCATAACAAAATCCCAAACGAAAAGTGAGGTACATTCAATGGGAATCATTTTCGCAAAACGCGGCATCACAGCGGACACGGTTGTTCCGCGCGCCGCATTCCGGCCGTTCGGACGCGACAGCTTCGACATCCGCGAAACGCTGACACCGTACCGTGCGCAGTTCATCTCCCGCGCGGAAGCAATGCTTGACAAGCCGTATCCGATGCTCGACGCAAGCGTTTATATGCAGTACATCCGCAACGGCAATCGTTCCAACTACGAGGGTCTGTATTTCGGGCGGCGCAATATGCTGACGACCTTTGCAATGGCGGAGCTTGCGGAGGGAAAAGGCCGGTTCACCGACAAGGTCATTGACGGTATGTGGCACATCATGGAGGAATCAACCTGGATTCTGCCGGCACACAACTGGTCGGGTAAACCCGTCACCGGCGGTGTTGTTTCCCTGCCCGACACGTTTTCCTCAGAGGACGAGGGCGACGACATGAAGCACATCGACCTGTTCTCCGCCGGCACGGGCGGACAGATGGCGTGGCTGTGGTATCTGACCGAAGACCTGCTTGACCGGGAAAATCCCGTCATCCGCCGCCGTCTGCTCTCCCAGCTCCGCCAGCGTATCCTGCATCCGTTCTACACCTACGACCACGACTGGTGGATGGGGGAAAAGGGCAACACACTGAACAACTGGACGCCGTGGATCGTCTCAAACATCCTGACGGTCATCGCGCTCTGCGAGGACGACACGGAACAGCGCCGCGCAGGTGTCGCAAAGTGTCTTACCATTCTTGACCGCTACACCGCGGGGCTTCCCGACGACGGCGGATGCGATGAAGGTCCCGGCTACTGGGGCGTTGCGGGCGGGTCGCTGTTTGACTGCCTGGAGCTGCTGTCCGATCTGTCAGGGGGTGCCATCGACGTCTTTGACGAGCCGCTTGTCCGCCGCTTCTGCGAATATATTATGAACGTCTCCATCAAAGGGGAGCTGTACATCAACTTTGCAGATGCTTCCTCCCGTCCGAATCCCGATTTCCGCATGATCTCCCGCATGGGCAGACGGCTCTCCTCCCCACGGCTTGCGGCATTCGCTTCCACCATCGTCCGCTCCCCGGACATTTGCAATCTCGCCGATGCGCAGTCCTACCGTTTCTACGCAAACCTTGCCGAACCGATCCCCGAAAAGCAGGACTATACACCCGCGCACTGCACGTTCTTCCCCGATTTACAGGTCGCCGTCACGCGCGACCCCGGGGGAATGTTCCTTGCGCTCAAGGGCGGCTCCAACGGCGAGAGCCACAACCACAACGACGTCGGACAGTTCATCCTCTTTGACGGCGACACGCCCATTTTCCTCGATGCCGGTGTGGAACAGTACTGCAAGGACACGTTCAGCGAAAAGCGTTATACCCTCTGGGCGATGCGCGGACGGTATCACAATATCGCCGAATTCAACGGTGCCGAACAGAAGCCGGGCGGCAATTTCCGCGCGGAAACCGTTTCCTACGACGAACAGTCCGGCAAGCTCACGCTGGAGCTGAAAAACGCGCATCCTGCGGAAGCGGACATCGCATCGTACAAACGGAGTGCCATGCTTGAAAACGGTGTCGTCACCGTAGTCGATGACATCTGTCTGAACGCACCCGGTCAGGTCGAGCTGCGTTATCTCACACCGGATGAACCGACGATAACAGGCAGCATGGTCACATTCCGCTCCGGTCACAAAGCAGTATTCGACGATTCTCTTGCCGTGACGGTCGATGCCGTTGATCTTGGTGGCGGGAAGATCGCACGCGAATGGCGTCGCGAGACCATGTACCGTATCACCCTCTCCGCAAAGAAACCGGTCAAAGACGCCGTTTATACGATGACCGTTTCCCGCGCATAACCGTTTTTCCGCCCAAATAAGACATCCCCGCCTGCGCACCGCATGATGCCTGACGGGGATTTTTTACTTTCGTTTTATAACATCAGAACCGGATCTCCACAGAACCGTCTGCGGGCAAAAAGAGCTGATTCTTCCACAGATGTTCACCGGTAATCGTGTAGGTGTGTCCGCGGTCAGTGCGGATGACCTCGGCTTTTGCCATATTGACACCGCGCAGATCAAGGGTGACGTTCTGGTCTTTTCCCGACAGATTGGCGATGAGCAGGACAGCCTTTCCGCCGTTGACACCGCGGTCTGCCGCCGCCATGACGTAGACGTCCTCGTTGTCCGACACCGCATCCCCGGCAAAGCCGAGACGGTACGCATCGTTGAACGCTTTCATCGCGTAGTACGCGGGATACGGCTCCCAGGTATCGGGATTGAAGAGCCCCCCGTATTCGCTCGGCCCGAGCCGTCCGTCATAAAAGCAGAGCATGGACGGGGACTGCTTCTGCATCGCGATCATCATCGCAAGTACGCGCGCGGCGGCAAGGAGCGTACTTCTTCCGTAACGGTCGTGGGTCGTGTTCCACTCGTTTAAGATGTCCTCTGTGTTTGTAAAGCCGAAATTGTCAAGCACCCGGCGGCAATACTGCGCGTGACGGATGGCGGTCTTCACATCGGCATAGGTATGCCAGGAGAAAAAGTCCAGCGGCGCACGGTGTTCCTCGGAAGAAATGTAGAGCAGGAACTCGCGGAAGAACTGGATGAAGAATTCCTCGAACTTTGCCGCTTCCCTGCCGCCCATACCGTCGTAGTCCGGGTCGGAATCCATTGCGTAGAAGCCGCAGGAAGCGTAGCCACCGACACGGATGGTGCTGCCAAAGCATTTTTTGAGGTGGTTTGCGGTAATGGAATACAGCTCGAAATACTGCTCTTTGGTACCTTTCCACATGGCCGAGGTCTCCTCTTTCCAGCAGTCGTCCGGCTCGTTCCAGATCTCCCAGTATTCAATGCCCCAGCGATAGCCGTTTGCCCACCCTTGGTTGTAGTGGCGGATGATGTGCTCGCAGATGCGCGCCCACTTGTGCGGGTCTTTCGGCGGATAGATGTTGTAGGACTTCATCATGTGCGCGTTCTCAATGGTCACGCCGAGACGGAAGAACGGTTCGCAGTCCTGCCGGATAAGCTGTTCCATCAGCCAGTCCGTGAAGACGAAGTCGTAGCTGTTCGGGTCGTTTTCATCGGCATCGAAGTCGCGGAAGATGTTCGGGATGTCGACATATACCCCGCCGCCCAGCCGTCCACCCACATCGTGCAGACGGGAATACGGGATGCCCGCATCGCGCAGATAATGGAACATGGCGGTACTCTGTCCGATGGTCGGCGGCTGACCGATACCGTGCATGGGTTTGACACGGCCTGTGATGATGTTGAAATCCGCTGTGATATTCATAAGTTTATTTTCGCTTTCATTTTTCAAAGCGATCTCCTTTCGGAACAATAGGTTATATTCATTATAACAGATACCGCGGCGAATGTCAAGTACCGTGAGGAATTAAATTATGCTACTTGACAAACCCGTTCTCCTGTGTTAAAATAGATACATATCATAAATATCCCCCCGAAAGGAATCACATCATGGCAGATTTACTCGTCAAATTATACGAACTCCCCTCTGCACAGCCGGACATCGACGCGCTTGCGGCAAAGGGCATTGTCATCCGCAAACCCATCGGCCCGGAAAACTGGGGCGTTATCAAATGGATCAAAGAACATTTTTCCGACGGCTGGGCAAGTGAAGCGGAAAACGCATTCTTCCGCGACCCCAAGAGTATCTACATCGCCGTCCGCGAAACGAAGAACGACGACGGCTCCGTCACCCCCGCAATGCTCGGCTTCGGCTGTTACGATGCGACCGTCAAGGGCTTCTTCGGCCCCACCGGCGTTGCAAAGGAGGAACGCGGTCAGGGCATCGGACGCGCCATTCTGCTCGCCTGCCTGAACGCAATGAAGGATGAGGGCTACGGCTACGGCATCATCGGCTCGGCAGGGCCTGTCGATTTCTATAAAAAGACCTGCGGCGCGACCGTCATCGAGGGCTCCGCCCCCGGCGTTTACCGCGGAATGTATCTCGGCTGACATTCAGCTTGGGCTGAACCATTCAGCTGTTGCTGAAAAACAACGGAAAGGAACTATCATCATGTTATTATATGTTATCCGCCACGGCGACCCCGATTACAAAAACGACAGCCTGACCCCGCTCGGACAGCGGCAGGCAGAAGCACTGGCGCGCAGACTGGCTGTCAACGGTCTCGACCGCATTTACTCCTCCCCGCTCGGACGTGCTGTCGCAACGGCGAAACCGACCAGCGAAATTCTCCGTCTCCCCATCGAGATCGAAGAATGGTGCTCGGAATCCCTTGCATGGCAGGATTTTGCCGGGAAAATGGAAAACGGTCAGACCACATGGGCGTTCCATCAGCAGAACACCAAGATCAAGACCGAGGAATCCATGCAGTACACCAACGACAACTGGTATGAGCTGGACTGCTTCAAAATGATCCGCGGCAAGGAGGGTTATGCACGCATCCAGGCTGCATCCGACGATTTCCTTGCAAGACAGGGATACGTCCGCGAGGGCGCAAAGTACCGCATTGAACGGCCGAACGACGACCGTGTCGCGGTCTTCTGCCATCAGGGCTTCGGCATGGCGTGGCTTCCCGTCCTGCTCCAGATTCCGCCGCAGTACACGTTTGCATCCTTTGACATCACGCACGCGGGCATTTCCATCTTCCATTTTGCAAACAATGCGGACGGTTATTCCATGCCCCGCTGCCTGTCGTTCTCCGACACGTCGTTCCTTTATGAGGACAGACTGCCGCTGAAATACAACAATTATCTGGATATTTGAGATCAAACGGAGAATCCCGAATGCTGTTCTATTTCATCCGTCACGGAGAACCGGATTATACGACCGATACGCTGACCCCACTCGGTGTGCGGCAGGCGGAGGCAGTTGCAAGACGGCTGTCCGTCCACGGCATTGACCGCATTTATTCCTCCCCGCTTGGCCGCGCACGGCAGACCGCACAGCCGACAGCAGAGCTTCAACGGCTTTCCGTGGAAATCGAGGACTGGACGTCCGAGTCGCTTGCGTGGAAGGATTTTTCCGAAAAACGCGAGGACGGCCGCACCCATTGGGTCTTTGACCGCCCGGATACCGAGGTGCTGAACGCCGATTCCATGCGGTATACAAACGACAACTGGTATACGCTTCCCGCTTTTGCCAATATCAATGCCAAAGCAGGATATGAGCGGATACAACGCGCATCCGATGACTTTTTCGCCCGGCAGGGGTATGTCCGCGAGGGCGCAAAGTACCGTATTGAGCGGCCGAATAACGACCGTGTGGCGCTCTTTGCCCATGCGGGATTCGGATTTGTCTTTCTGTCGGCATTATTGCAGATTCCGCCGCAGTTTTTCTTTACGCTGTTTGATTTCACACACGCCGGAATTTCGATTTTTCATTTTGAGAACAACCCGGACGGATACTCGATGCCGCGGTGTCTGTCGTTCAACGATACAGCGTTTCTGTATGAGGACAGACTGCCTCTGCGGTATAATGGCGGGCTGAAACTCTGATTTCGGAAAAATTCCGGAAAAATTTCAGATTTTTTTCCAAAACCCCTTGACAAATCCAAGGAAATGCGGTATAATATATAGCGTTGAAGCGAGAGTAACAAACAATCGCCGAAACGTGCGCCCTTAGCTCAGCGGATAGAGTGCCCGGCTACGAACCGGTAGGTCGGAGGTTCGAATCCTCTAGGGCGCGCCAGACCTGTCCCCAACAGGACAGGTCATACAGGGGTATAGCTCAGTTGGTAGAGTACCGGTCTCCAAAACCGTGGGTCGCGGGTTCGAGTCCTCCTGCCCCTGCCAAAACTCCCGCGCAGAAGTGCGGGAGTTTTACTTTTTCACTCTTCACTTCCCCGCGGGAGCTTTGATAAAAAATAATTCCCCTCCCCCGTCCCGTTTCAAAAAACGGGACTTTTTCACCCCCATTTAACAATCCCGAAACAAATCCTTATTCCTTTGAAAATAAATTTATGCTATACTATTCTTATCAACGCTGAAAAAAGGAACGTCAAAACCAACCATGCCAACAAATGAAGACCCCGCACATACCCCCGATGCTCTGTATCATGCCGCACAACGCGGGCTGACCGCTATGCCGGATTCGGCGCGGAATATGATGATAGAAGGAACGAAGCGCTTCATGGGAACCATCGTCGAATATAAAGACCTGATGATGATGTATTCCTGCGCCATCCGGGAAATCGAAACCAAATTTGAGATCCTGAACACGGAATTCCGTGTGCGTTATCACAGAAACCCCATTTCCTCCATCTCCACGCGCCTGAAATCGACCAAGAGCATCGCCGAAAAGCTCGCACGGCAAAATCTGCCGCCGACACCCGACAATATTGAGGCGCATATTCATGACATTGCCGGCGTGCGCATCATCTGCTCCTATATCGACGACATCTATCTCATCGCCGCCGCACTTCTCAAACAGGACGACATCGTTCTCATCACCGAAAAGGATTACATCGCCCACCCCAAGGAAAACGGATACCGTTCCCTGCACCTGATCGTCGAGGTACCTGTATTCTTTGCCGACCACAAGCGGAACATGAAAGTCGAGGTACAGATCCGTACCATCGCCATGGATTTCTGGGCTTCTCTGGAACACCAGATGAAATACAAGCAGGCGATTCCCAATGAAGCCGAAATTTCCGCAGAATTGCGTGAGTGTGCCGACACCATCCGCGAGACCGATGAGCGGATGCTCGCCATCCGGAAAAAAATCGAAGCCGCCGCCGATGTACCGACCGAAGATGAAATCCTGTTTGACAAGATCAGCCGCCTTGATGTCAAGATTTAATGCCCGAGCCCTCTTGATACAAAGCACACCCTCCACGCCGGGAACTGTCCCGGTGTATCATATAAAGGAAGTCATATGAACAACACCCCCTACATCTCATTTGAAAACGTATACAAGACCTACGGAACCGGTGAAGCGAAGATCAATGCCCTGAACAGTGTCAGCTTCACGGTGGACAAGGGCGAGCTCTGTGTTCTGCTCGGTTCCTCCGGTGCCGGAAAAACGACATTGCTCAATCTGCTCGGCGGCATGGATTCCATCACCTCCGGGCGCATCACCTTTGATGGGCGGGATATTTCCGCGCTGTCGGGGCGGGACCTCATCGACTACCGCCGTCATGACGTCGGTTTCGTCTTTCAGTTCTACAATCTGATCCCCAATCTCACCGCGCTTGAAAACATCGAGATCGCGGCACAGCTCTGCCAAAATCCCATTCCCGCCGACAAGGCGCTGAAGGTGGTCGGTCTGTCCGAACGCGCGGGCAATTTCCCGGCACAGCTGTCAGGCGGTGAACAGCAGCGTGTCGCCATTGCGCGTGCGCTGGCAAAGAATCCCAGACAACAACTGTGCGACGAGACGACCGGCGCGCTTGACTATAAAACGGGAAAAGCGGTTCTGAAGCTGCTGTCCGCGGTGAGCCGTGTCAGAGGAACGACTGTCATCATCATCACGCACAACCAGGCCATCGCGCCGATGGCAGACCGCATCATCCGTATCCGCAGCGGTCAGATCGCATCGAACGAAAAGAACCCGCACGTCGTACCCATCGACGAGATCGAATGGTGAGGCGCCATCCATGAAATCAGTACTCAAAATGACCTTGCGCTCCGTCCGCACCTTTTTCGGGCGGTGGATGGCACTTCTGCTCATCGTCGCGCTCAGCGCCGGATTCTTTGCCGGTCTGAAACTGACGACCGATGCGATGGTCAACACCGGCAACCTCTTTTTCACCGAACAGAACCTGTACGATTTCCGCCTGTTCTCGACCCTTGGATTTACGGAGGACGACCTTGCGGCATTTGAAGACCTGGACGGTGTCGGTGCGGTGGAAGGAATGTATTCCGCGGATGTGCTGGTCGGCATCGACGGCAGTGACCGTCCGGTGAAGCTGATGTCGCGCCCGGAAGAAATCAACCTCCCGTCCCTCTCCGCCGGCAGAATGCCCGAAAACGAAACGGAGTGTCTTGCCGATGACCATATTTTCAAAGAGGACGACCTCGGCACCACGCTGACCGTCTCCGATACAAACGATGAAGACCGTCTGAATCAGATTACGGAAACAGAATACACCATCGTCGGTCTGGTTGATTCCCCGCTCTATATCAGCCTTGACCGCGGGACGACCGACATCGGCGCAGGTGCGCTGTATGCGTTTCTGTATGTGGAGCCGTCGGTCTTTTCGATGGAGGTTTACACGGAGATCGACGTTTCACTTGCCGATTCCGCAGAATATGCTATTTACTCGGACGGATATAAAGACCTTGCCGATGCGCACGAGGATGCAGTGACCGAACTGCTTGACGAACGTGCCGGCATCCGGTATGACGACATTCTCTCCGAAAACGTCATCCCCGAAGAATACGCGGAGCAGTACGGCATCACGCCCGCCGAAACCTATTGTCTGACACGCAGGGAAAATGCGGGCTACGTCAGTTTTGAAAACGACACCTCCATCATCGGCGGTGTTGCCGATATTTTCCCCGTGTTCTTCATCGCCATTGCAATGCTTGTCTGCGCAACGACGATGACGCGCATGGTGGATGAGGAGCGAACCCAGATCGGCACGCTGAAATCTCTGGGATTCGGGAACAGCGGTATTCTGGCAAAATATCTTCTGTACGCCGGTTCCGCCGCCGTGCTCGGATGGGTGCTCGGCTTCTTTGTCTGTACCTGGGGTCTGCCGCAGGTCTTCTGGAACGCTTACAGCGTTCTCTACGACTTTTCCGCGATGCCCTATCTCTTTGACGGCACGCTTGCCGTCCTCACCCTCTGCGTGTCCCTTGCGTTCATTCTCGGCAGTACCGCCGTTTCCTGCCGCCGTGCGCTGTCGTCGGTTCCCGCTTCCCTCATCCGTCCGCGGGCATCCAAAGGCGGCCGCCGCATTCTCTTGGAACGCATCACCCCTCTCTGGCGGCCTCTGCCATTTTTGCGGAAGATCACCCTGCGCAATATGTTCCGTTATAAAACACGGCTCGTGATGATGCTCATCGGCATCGGATGCTGTGCGGGACTTGTTTTGACCGCATTCGGTGTCGGCGATTCGATGGGACACATCGCAGATCTTCAGTTTAACGAAATCCAGACCTACGCGCTGGAAGTCTCGTATGACGCCGGAAACGAAGAAGCGGCGCGCACGGTGCTCGGTGAGACCGACGGTGTGTCGGACTGGCTCCCCGTTCTGTCCGGCCGCGTGGAGGTGCATTCGGAGGACACCATGATGTCCTCGGTTACGCTCTACTGTGTGCCGGATGACAATATCGACGACCTCGGTTCGTTCTTCACACTGGAACAGGGCGAAGATGCGCTTCCCTATCCTGCGGACGGGGAGGTGCTGGTCAGCAAACGCCTCGGCGAAAAGCTGGCACTGGACGAAGGCGCGACCGTCCGGGTCAAATCCTCCGACGACACCGCCCGGCTCCGGGTCAGCGGCATCTTTGACAACTATATCAACAACGCCGTGTTCGTCACGGAAAGCACCTATGAAGAATATTTCGGCTCCCCGGAAACGAACACCGCGCTCGTCCGCATCACGGGAGATGAGGAGACCGTCGCCGAAGCGCTCGTCTCGGCAGATGAAATCACGGGCGTTTCCCGCCTGTCCACATTACGGAACAATGTGGACAACGCGCTCGGCTGTCTTGACTATATCATCACGCTGATTGTCGTCTTCTCCGGCGCACTTGCGTTTATCGTGACGTTCAATTTAACCAACATCAATTTAGCGGAACGGAGTCGTGAGATTGCGACGGTGGAAGTGCTCGGCTTCTATCCCCGCGAGACCCAGAGCTACGTTCTGAGCGAAAATCTCATCCTCTCCGTCGCCGCATCCGTTCTCGGCCTTCCGCTCGGATATGCGTTCCACAACATCGTCATGCACCGCATCCTCATCGACAGCTTCACGTTCGATATCCACATCGCACCCGCAAGCTATCTCGGCGCGTTCGTCTGCTCGGTGTGCTTTGCGTTTATCGTCAATCTGTTTATGAGAAAACGCATTGATGCCATCCCGATGGCGGAGTCGCTCAAAGCCGTAGAATAAAAAAGCCCCCTCGGGGGCTTTTTATGTTATTATTCCGCAGATTCTTCAAAATTCGTAATAAATTTCTCAACCGCTCTCAATGTACTCTTTTCCCGTTTTGCGTAATAAGACGCATAATCTTCGGTCTTTTCCGCGGCAAGGGTACGCATGATCATGCCCATGTTGTTGAAGCCGGAGGAATACGCATACGCAAGATCCGTCATGCTGGTATCATGGATGAGGTCGATGATCTGCGAGGACAGGTCGTCGCGGGTGTACTTGGTCTTCAGCGCGGTTTCATAATAGACCGGCGTGACATTATAATAGCTGTAATACGCCATCGCTTCCAGCGTAGCACAGACCGCATCGATCTTGGTGCAGGTCGTCGGGAGACACATCAGCGTTGCAATGTCGTGGACGGCGGACTGATAGCTTTCCTGCTCCGTATTGTATTTCGGGAACGGAATGATACCATAATCGTTGTCCATATCGCGCAGATTCTCGGAGGTATAAAGGAATCCGGGCAGGAACAGCGCGTTGCCGGAGGCAAAGGTCTGCACGTTGTCCAGGGTCGGGTTCGTGCCCTCCTTGTTCATGACGGCACCGACGGTCTCGGTGATCATGCGGTACATTTTGCCGTAGATATCGACATTGTGCTCATCTCCGACGGTGACGACAGGCAGATTGTCCGCATCGCGGGTCGTCAGCTGTGCGCCCATACCAAACGAAAAGGCATCCATATTGTTGAAAGAGTTTGTGATCAGACCATAGCGGTCGCCTGTGTTGACCGTGCCGTCACCGTTGACATCGCGGTATGCTTCCTGCGTATATTCGAGCATCCGGTCAAACGTCCACGCACCGCTCAATACTTCTTCATACAGATAATCGGCGGAATCGTACAGCTCCGCGTAGATGTTCTTGTTGAAATACATCGAAGCGATGGTACGCACCATGTCAATGGAAATATCGCCTGCCAGGAAATACATATTGTCTTCCCCGATAGAAAGCGATTCCATATAATACTGCGACCACCACGGCTGGTCAAGATCGAGATACGGCATATCGGTCAGGTTGAGGAAGCAGTGCTCCAGCGCAAGGGCGGCGGAGTTCCACTGAATGACACTGTACAGGTCGTAGGTCGTGTCGCCTGCCATCAGCACTTTGCGGATCTCAGTGCCGACCTCACCGGAAATGACACCGGTATCGACGTAGTTGAATTTCATGTTCAGCTGTTCTTCGATGGCAAGATTGCGCTCGTACAGCGCGACCTCGACGATGTCACCCTCGGGGTCGCCGACAAGGTCAAGGAAGCGTTCTGCCGCATCGGAGTTCTTCGTGAAATACCAGACGTTGATGGTCTCGCCGCCAAGGTCCAGGTCTTCGGGCAGATTCGATGGGATGCGCGGGTCCTCCGTTTCCGTTTCGGTGACGGCTTCCGTCGTCACAGCAGGTGTCGTGTCTTTGGTGCCGCTGTCGCCGGAATCGCCGCAGGCGGTCATCACCGCCGTGACTGCCAAAAATGCCGCCAACAACATGGTCGTCCGTTTCAGTTCGTTCATGGTCTTTGTTCCTTTCTGTGAAAAAATTTGAGATACGGAATGTGTTGATTCCATTTTACCACATTCTGCACAAAAAGTCAAGCCATTTTCAAATTTTCTACACCGAATACGGACAAATCCCGCATCGATCAGTCAAAAACGATCAGGGTTTCGGGACACGGCCCGATGTCCGCCGGATGGAGACCCGCATCAATTGCCCGGAACACAAATTCCATGACCGGCGGTTCGTGCGGCATCGTCAGCTTCTGTTCCGGCACGCTGTCGAGATGCGCGGGAATGGTTTCCCGGTGTGTGCGCAGATATTCTCCCAAAGGTCCGGTCAGTCGTTCCGCGATCCTGCGTGCTGCGGGACGGCAGATGTCCTCAAAAAGCTGCCGGCTTTCCGCATGGGTCAGGATCGGAACGGAAACATCAAGCGAACCGTCTTCCCTCCTTGCAAGGAATCCCTCCTCGCAGAGTCCCGGAATCCCGGCAAGCTGTTTTTCCGGGAATCCGGCGGTCGTGGGATCGATGCCTTTTTTGATGAGATACGAAAGTTTCAGAAACGCTTCTTCGTTTTCCATAAACGTATGACAGCCGAGGGATTCCAGTTTACCGAAGCCGCAGGGATTCAGCGCCGTGTCATAATTAAACATGACAAGATCCTGTCCGCCCATATATTCCCGGATGTGGGTATTGCGCTGACCGCCCATGCCCCAGTTGCGCGGTGCCTGTTTTTCCGCCGGGATCTCCGTTTTCATCGAACGGTCGTTGTAAACCGTTGCGAACGCGATCCATCTTCCGCCGTTGGGTCTGTCCGGGAAGATCTGCGGTTTCCGGTGCGGTTCACCCGCCTGCCAGAGCGCGGCCGCGGCAATGTCGATGAGGATAAACCGTTCCAGCCGCGGGGAAGAAAATCCGGTCTCACGCAGTCGGCGGAGGACATCGCGTATTTCGTCAAGATAGGCATCCTGGTTGTCCCGGCAGAATGCGATTTTATCGGGATTGTATTTTGCACAGTCCTCCGAACGGTAAATGATGAAATCGGTATAGACGCGCCCGTCTCCGGATTCGCACATCAGCTCCTCCCTGACGAGCTTTGTGATGACCGGTTCCACATATGCCGCAGGAACGCCGACGGCACGCGCAATATCTGCGGGGGTGAGCGGTTTTTCGTACGCCGTGATCAGAAGATTCTGTGCAAGGACATCCTCACCTGTGAGCGACATCGGTTCCATGTTCCGGCCGCAGCTGCCGCTGTTGCACAGGTGGAGATATTTTGGGGTGTGACTAAGTTCATTAAAATTCTGCATCTCTGCAATTCCTTTCTTCATCTGTTTTCTTCCAAAGTTGAGCCGGCTTTTGACCGTTCCTTCCGGGATGCCCAGTGCCGCGGCAATATCGGCAATGCGTTCCCCACGGAAATAGTGGCGTACCACGCAGGTGCGGTACTGTTCTCCGAGAAACGCGACCTGCCGCCGGACTTCCTCGCGTGTTTCCTGCGCCAGAAGATCATCGTCCACACTGGTATCGTCCGCTACGTCAAATCCGGCATCAAACGAGACCAGAGTTGCGCGGTATTTCCGGCGCAAGCGGTCATTGTACCGCCGTCTGAGCACAGAAAACAGCCAGGCTTCGGCATCCAGAACCTCCTCCCCGCGGGCAAGCGCATTCAGCGCCGCAAGCAGGGTGTCCCCGACAAGATCTTCCGCATCCTGAAGCCCACCGCATTTCCGGATGGCGGCGGACAGCAGGATATCGGTATACCGTGCAAGGGTTTCAGGGGTCAGTTTCATGGTCGGCTCTCCTTTGGGTGATTTTGTTTCTGCCGCATAAAGCGGTGTCCGATATCAATCGGTGCCGATGCACATCGGTGTGAAAGCGCTTTCATAAATACAGTCGGTAAAAACAGGAAGCGGTTCGCTCTCAGCGGAAATTATTTGCAGAATTTTTTCGGTTTTGTGTGAAAAAGCCTTCCGGATGCGCAAAAAACGACACACGAAAGGCTTTTGGGGATATTCTTATTGTTTTCAGACAGTTTCCGTGCTGTCAGGCGCAGGTATGGAGATGCCGTTTTCCTTGGCAAAGGTGCGTATCTGCTCCTCGGAAAGCTCCGTGACTTCACGGATAAACGGAATGTTCATTTTCATTTTCAGAAGACGCGCGGCGGTTGCATACCGCTCATCGTTACGGCCGATGCCAATGCCTTGTTCACGGCCGATGCCGATGCCTTCCGCACGTCCTTTTCTGCGTCCGGTCTCCATAACGCCGTTGCTCAGATTGCACATATTTCCTACCTCACTTTCCAGCATATCCGACAGACGGATGTTGTATTTTTCTTTCAGAATCCGCAGTTTCGGTTCCTTTTCTTCCTCTGACGTCAGAAGATACCCCAGCATTTCGATCAGTTTTCCGGGAGTATAATTCTCCGACAGCTCCGGCATGGTCTCATCCCGGCGGTTGAGATTGAAATACACCATGATGATCGTCTGCAGATCGTAATTCTCCTCCGGTTCGCAGTAATCGCCGAGCATATGCCGTTCTTTTGTCTCATAAACATTGACCGTATTGCTCCGCCTCTCCGACGCATACGGACACAGCCATATGGAGTACACCTTTTTCAGTCCGCCGTATGCCCGCAGTCCGGTATCCCGTCCGAGCTGTCCCGAGATCAGACGACTGCAATAGTACTGCGCCCGCTTGTTCAGGGAATATCCCGGATGGTCATCGTTCTGCGCTTCGATGTTGACGATCAGCTCGATCTGCTCCTTTGTATCGGGAACTACCGCCGTGAAGCAGATGTCGTAATACAAGGTCTTCTCATCCGGAATCTTATTCGCCGTATCGCGCCCTTTGACGAACACGTCGGGATTGACCCGTGCCGTTCCCTTTTCGGGCTCACCCGGAATACAGTGATCGGCGATGAAATGCAGATCATACTGTGCAAATTCCTTGACACAGACCTTGAGGATCCATGCCAGAAATTCTTTCAGCGCAAGCACGTTCCGCACCTGTTCATCATATGTCAATGTATGTTTTGCGTTGTCTGCACCTGCCATCCGTTTCACCGTCCTTTGTTATCGGAGAACCGTTCCGTATCCCCGACGGTTCTGTTTTCAATCCTATTATACCACATTCGCCTGAATTTTTCAAGCAGGAAACCGGAACAATTTATGTCCCGGCCGTAAAATATTTTTCAATTTTTCCCGCTTCCGTTCGCGGAACTTCCGTGTGCGGAAAAAGAATCATACCACACCTTTGCCGCCGCCATTTTTTCAACGGATTCCCAGATCCGCATACGGTTGTGGCCGCCCTCATGTGTCATGACCCACGGGGTCTGCATGAAACCGAGCAGGCGTTCATTGGAGATATTTGCTGTACAGAATTTCGTCAGTGCTTCCATGTTGCCGGAGGTGCTGTAATTGCTTCCGGTCGGCACCTGGTCAAAGCCGTGACGGTCGAGTGTTTCAAAGCAGGACAGGACATTCTTTGCGTGTTCTCCTGCATTCTCCGACGGACGGATGCCGCTTTCATCAAAGCCCATGCCGTAATACCAGTTGGACTGCACAACGGACTTGGGCATTTTGCGCAGAAATACATCCGGATAATTCCACATATAATCCGACCAGATCCACGGACGGACATTTTCCCGTTCCACACAGTCCACCAGATGATAGAAATCGTGCCACCATAAATCATTCTGCCGGATGACGGTATAATCGTAATTCCGCTGATGTGCGGCGGTCTCCTCATCCATGCCGAGATGGAAATACTGCGGACGGAACAATTCGCAGACCTCTTTTATAAGATCAGCACAGACCCGGTAGTACACCGATGTTGACAGCATCCGGCTGTATTCGCCGAGCCATAGATCGTGTCCCGCCGAAAAATTCAGCTTTGGAATCACGGACAGTCCGAGTCCCCGCAGATATGCAAGTTCCGCTTCCATTTCCGCGTGAGTCCAGGAACCGTTCACCGCAAGCTCCGGATGGGATTCGTAAATCAGTCCCTCGCCCAGATCCAGAATGATGGTGTTGATACCGGCATCCCGGCAGGAAATTGCCAGCTCCCGGAACATCGCGCGATCGAACCGCAGGGTGTCCGATGCCACGGCATCCGGTTCCTGTTCCCGCCCGCGTGTATTGCCTTGCTCGTTCCACATATTCGTTCCGAAATGGATCAGAATGCTCCAGATTTTTTCCGTTCCCATGGTATCTCTCCGTCCTTTATTCAAACGATGCAAACGCTTCCACGGCTTTCGCCAGGCGCTTGACAGATGCTTTTTCGTTCTGTGCGTAATAGGAGGAGAAGGTGTTGATCTGCTTGCGGCCGATCATGTGGTCAAGGGTGTAGACAAGTCCCCACTCGTCGTAAAGGTCTGCAAAGTCACCGGTACGGCCGTCAATAATCAGGTCGATCATCGCTGCGGAATCCTCATCGCGCGCACCTTTCTGCTTGATGGCAACGTCGATGACCGTCGGACGGATGGTTTTGTAGCCCTCCGCCGCCAGTGCTTCCAGAATGATACCCGTGCGTTCAAAGTCCTCGTTGATGACGGGAACCGCAAGACAGTTGGAGTGCGCACTTGCATGGGAATAATAATTCTTCTGTGCGGTATCGTATTTCGGCAGAGGAAGAATGCCGTAATCGTCTTTCATTTCGCGGAATTTCGCGCCGATGCAGGAGGTGAGTTTGTCCACAAGGAACAAGCTTCTGCCGTCAAGGAATGCGTTGGAGCCGATGGTGTCACCGACCATCGAATATTCGTAGTCGCAGATCATATTGTACATCGTGTTGACGATATTGACCATTTTTTCGGTATTGATGCACAGTTCCGGCTCACCCGCATCGTTGATCTGCGTGGTCGGCTGATCCATCGCCACCTGGAACATAAACATATAACCGGCATTGGTCGTGAATGCCAGCTCGTCGTTTTCGTAGTCGATTTTTGAGTCACCGTTCAGGTCAGCGCCGAATTCATGAACGATCTCGTTCATTTTGTCAATCGTCCACTCGCCGTTTTTAACAAGGTCGTAAAAATTGACGTCAAGCTGCTCGACTGCCAGATTCTTGTTGTACAGAACGATGCCGGCTTCCGTGATGTTGTCCACGTCGACGGTACCGTATCCGACAAACACTTTGTCGAAAATGGAATAGTTTTCAATCAGATAGCTGTTCCACCACGGCCGGTCAAAATCGAGATATTCCATCGTGTTCATATCCGCCAGCAGCTGCTGAAGCGCAAGGTCTCCGAGGAAACGGAAATGATGCAGGGTGATGTCGGTGATGCAGTCCCCCGCAAGGAGAGAGTTCTGCAAAAATGTGATGTCTTCCCCGTCCGCCAGCTCCGGCTCGGAGATGACGCAGTTGAACCGGTCCTCGACGTTCTTGTTGCGTTCATAGACAGAATCGTCCACAGCATCGCCGGTTTCCTCCACCTGCCAGATGCCATCCTTGTGGGACTCACAGCAGCTGCGGACATAAATGCGGAATTCATAACCGTCAAAATCGCGCTCCGGCAGGTTGTCCGGAAGTGCATCCACGGCTTCGGTCACAGCGGCTGTTGTTCCGTCCGGCCGCTGTGTGTCGGCGGCAGGTGTGTCCGCCGTGCTCCCGCAGGACGATGCGGCAAGCAGTGCGGCAAACAGAAAAGCGGATGCGGTCAGGCAGGAAATTCGGTTGTTCATGTGTGAAATTCTCCTTTCGGGCATACAAATTATCTGTACCAATTATACAATATTTTCAGGTACTTGTCAATAGATTTTCGGAGATTTGAAAATTTCGGTTAAAAAAGAACTCTGAACCCATCCAGGTATCAAAGCTCCCTTTGTTAATTTCGATCTTCCTGACTAGTCAGGAGTCCTGACAGTTATGCCTTTCCGTCAGTCTCTGTTCCGTCCGGTACCGCAGAGATGGAAATACCGTTTTCTTTCGCATATGTGATAATCTGCTCCTCAGAAAGCTCCGTGACCTCACGGATAAACGGAATGCTCATCTGCTTTTCCAGAAGCCGTGCGGCGGTCGCATACCGTTCCCCTGTAATGCCCAGTTCGCGGCCGATACCGATACCCAGTTCGCGACCAATGCCGATGCCTTCCGCACGTCCTTTTCTGCGTCCGGTTTCCATAACGCCGTTGCTCAGGTTGCACATATTTCCTACCTCACTTTCCAGCATATCCGACAGGCGGATGTTGTATTTTTCCTTCAAAGCCCGTAATTTCGGTTCCTTGTCTTCCTCCGATGTCAGAAGATATTCCAGCATTTCGATCAGCTTGACCGGTGTGTAATCTCCCGCGTACTCCGAAGTCATATCGTCCCGGCGGTTCAGATTGAAATACACCATGACAATCGTCTGCAAATCATAATTCTCAGTCGGTTCGCAGTAGTCTCCGAGCATATGTGTTTCCGTCACTTCGTAGACATTGACCGTATTGCTCCGTTCCTCTGACGCATACGGACACAGCCAGATGGAGTACACCTTTTTCAGTCCGCCATATTCCCGCAGACCGGTATCCCGTCCAAGCTGTCCCGAGATCAGACGGCTGCAATAGTACTGCGCTCGCTTGTTCAGCGAATACCCCGGATGATCGTCATTCTGCGCTTCGATGTTGACGATCAGCTCGATCTGCTCCTTTGTATCGGGAACCACCGCCGTGAAGCAGATGTCGTAATACAAGGTCTTCTCATCCGGAATCTTATCCGCTGTATCGCGCCCTTTGACGAACACGTCGGGATTCACGCGCACCGAGCCTTTTTTCGGCTCATCCGGAATACAGTTGTCGGCAATGAAATGCAGGTCAAACTCCGAAAACTCCTTGACACAGACCTTCAATATCCATGCAAGAAACTCACGGAGCGCAAGCACATTCCGCACTTGCTCGTCATAGGTCAGCGCAAATTTTCTGTTTTCCGCATCCGTCATCGGCTTCACCTGCCTTCTCACCTGACCTCTGTCTCTGTCTCTATCTCTATTATACCACATCCCGTCGTCCGCCGCAAGTCCTTTTGCCGGACGATGAGAAAATTTACAAATTCTCCGCTTTTGCAAGTAGTTCCCGCGCCGTATCGCGGACGGTATCCGTGATTTCCATGCCGCCGATGATGCGGGAAATTTCCTCCACACGACCGGGGGGATCAAGCGTTGTGACGGTGGTTTCCACGCGGCCGTCGGTTTCCTGTTTTTTAATGAACAGATGCGTATCGGCAAGCGCGGCGATCTGCGCAGAGTGGGTGACACAGATAACCTGACAGCCGTGCCGTCCGAGTTCCTTCAGCTTCATGCCGATCTTCTGGGAGGTCTTGCCGGAAACGCCGGTATCCACCTCGTCGAAGATCATCGTGCCGATCTGCTCGGTATCCGCCGTGACACACTTTGCCGCCAGCATGATACGGGATAATTCACCCCCGGATGCGATCTTGTCAAGCGGCTTCAACGGTTCCCCGGGGTTGGTCGAAATGAGGAATTCCACCCGGTCACAGCCGCGGGAATTGAAATGTGGCGGCGTATTTTCGGGCAGAGAACCGTCCTCCAGTGCTTCCTCCGCATTCAAGGGGCGCACGGAAACGTGAAACCGCACCTTTTCCATATCAAGGAACGAAAGCTCCTCCATGATGCGCGCAGAAAGCTGTTTACCCATCCGGATCCGTTCTGCGGTCAGGCGCTTTGCCGCCTCCCACAGCTCTGCGTGCTTTTTCTCCATCTGAATATTGAGCTCCGCGATCTTTTCGTCGGACAGCGTGATGTCATCCAGATCCTTTGCCGCCTTTTCGCGGTACGCAAGCACTTCCTCCACGGTCGCGCCGTATTTTTTCTTTAACTTGGCGATGTTGTCCAGTCTCGTTTCGATCTTGTCAATCAGAACGGTCGGATCGCCGTCGGTGTCCTCTGCATAAGAACGCACCGTTTCCGCGATGTCCTCGATTTCGTAGCGGAAATTGTTCAGCTTCTCGGAAAACGCCGCCGCTTCCGGAACGATGTCCGTCATCCCGTCCAGTGCCGTGACCGCACGGTCGATCTGCTCCACGGCGGAATAATTCTTTTCACTGCGGAACAGGGCATGATAAACGGTCTTCACCTGCTTTGCGATCTTTTCGGCACTCCGGATCTTGTTGCGGCGGATGAGCAGCTGCTCCTCTTCCTTGGGTTTCAGCCTGCCTGCATCAATGTCCGCAATCTGATACCGGAGCAGCTCCGCCATGCGGGTCTTTTCCTGCTCGCCTTTTTGCAGGGAACGGATACGGGTGCCGATTTCGTTGTATTCCTTATATAATACGGTGTATTCCGCAAGCAGCGTTTCCAGATGCGCGTATTCGTCCAGATAGACAATGTGCGTTTCGGGGCGCAGAAACATCTGGTTGTCGTGCTGTCCGTGAATGGCGATGAGCTGTCCGATGTACTCTTTCTGGGAGGAAACGGACATTGGCCGTCCGCCCGCTCTCGTGGATGCACGGCCATCCGCCTGCACGGTGCGCTGTAAAAACATGGTGCCCTCGTCTTCCAGACGGACACCAGCTTCCGCCATCTGTGTACACAACGGTGCGGGAATCGAAGAAAACACCGCTGCGGCGACCGCCTGTCCCTCTCCTGCACGGATGAGGTCTTTTGCGGGGCGCGCGCCGAGCAGAAGATTGATGGCATCGATGATAATGGATTTTCCGGCGCCCGTTTCGCCGGTCAGAACGGTAAAGCCGGACGGAAATTCAATGTCGGCTTCTCTGACGACCGCGATGTTTTCAATATGCAGTGTTTCAAGCATTGTGCATTCCCCTTATCTGCTCAATGCAGCATTTCCTTGTATTTTTCGGTAAATTCCCGCGCGATGTCACGGGAACGCATGACAATGAGGATGGTATCGTCTCCCGCGACCGAGCCGACGATGTCCTGCATCTGCATCGCATCAATGGCTGCTGCCGCCGCCTGCGCCATACCGGAATACGTTTTCAGAACGACAAGATTTTCGGCATAATCGACCTTGACCACGGTCTCTTTGAGAATGGTCTTGAATTTAAGAGCGGTCTTCGTGCCGGAATGCTGGGAAACGACATATTTGTAATGCCCGTCCTGTCCTGCGGCTTTGACCAGCTGCAATTGCTTGATGTCGCGCGAAATGGTCGCCTGCGTCACGTCAAAGCCGTCCTCTTTCAGTTTGTCGAGCAGTTCATCCTGTGTTTCGATGTCGCAGGAGGTGATGATTTCAATGATACGTTCGTGGCGGTTCTGTTTCATGGCAGTACCTTTCTTATATCGTATTGTTAAACTTCCGGTTCAGGACTGCATAAAATCCGTTTTCGTGGAACCGGATCATCTTTGTTTCGGCTTTGGCGCGGCGGACGGAAACCGTGTCACCGTACAGGAGCTTGAAGTTTTCGTCGCCGTCCACGGTGAGATACGTGTTGTCCTCACGGGTGCAGATATTTTCCAGTGTCAGACGTGACTGTGCGGACATCAGCATCGGCCGTGCCGAAAGCGAATGCGCGCAGACCGGCGTGATGCAGAAGCAATCCAGCGCCGGGTCGATGATGGGGCCGCCGGCAGACATGGAATAAGCGGTCGAACCGGTCGGTGTTGCAACGATGACACCATCCGCATGGAACTTGTTGACGGGATCGCCGTCACAGGCAAGCGACAAATCGACCATATGCGAGATCGCACCGTTGGAAATGACCGCTTCGTTGAGCGCATCGCGCATCCGGTGAATTTCTTTTCCGCCGCGCAGGACGGAGACGGACAGCATCATCCGCCGCTCCACCCGGTATTCCCCGCGGCAGAGACGGGACAGAAGATACAACTCATCCTGCTCCACCTCGGCAAGGTAGCCGACCCGCCCGAGATTCACCCCCACAACGGGGATCCCGGCGGCGGCACAGCGGGAGGCGACTTTGATGACAGAACCATCCCCGCCGAGTGCGATGGCACAGTCCGCACCGGTATAAAGGTCACTGTCCGGATAAAATGCGGTGTTGTCCGGTATATTGTCCGCAAGCAGTCCGCGGACATCGCCCGGCAGGCACACAGATACCGGCGCCCCCGATAACACCGCCAGCGCATCCCGTGTCACGCGCAGACCGATGTCCTTCTGCGGATTCGGGATCATAACGATATTCTGCATGACTTTCTGCATATTGTCTCATCTCCAAACTCAGATTGCCGACTCGATAATCTTCATAAGCACCGTTCTGTCGGACAAGGTCAGATCTGCCGCCGCGGGGTCGCCGTTTGCAAAAATACCCAGAAATTCGCGGTTGCCGTCGCCGCCCAAAATGGGAGACGGCGCAAGTCCGAAGCAGTACAGCCCACGTTCCGCCGCACAGCGGACGAGCGTTTCCAGTACCCGCAGATAAACCTTTTTGTCACGGACGATGCCGTTTTTGCCGATTGCGTCCCGCCCCGCTTCAAACTGCGGCTTGATGAGCGTGACAAAGCATCCGGTGCCGGTTTCTCTTTTATAAGGTTTCAATATCCGCACAACGGCATCGAAGAGCAGTGTCTGCGAAATGAACGAAACGTCACAGACACATAAGTCCATTTTCTGCTCCCCAAGGTCATCTGTGTCCAGATTCTTTGCATTATAATGCTCCATGACCGTCACGCGGTCATCCGCGCGGAGCTTTTCCGCCAGCTGATCCGTTCCGGAATCGACGGCATAAACGTGTTTTACCCCTCTTTGCAGAAGACAGTCGGTAAACCCGCCGGTCGATGCGCCGATGTCCGCGCAAACGAATCCCCCGGGGTCAACGCCGAAGACCTCCAGCGCGCGCGCAAGCTTGTAACCGCCGCGTCCGACATACGGCATGACCTCACCGCGGATCTGGGGCTCGGTACCGTCGGGCGTTTCGTGGGACGGCTTTGTGATCTGCTTTCCGTCAATGTAAATTTTCCCCTCGGAAATCAGGGTCTGCGCCTTGGCGCGGGAATCGGTATAACCGTTTTTGTAAAGGTACAAGTCCAGTCTCATAGCGGTTTATTTGTTCCAGTCGATGGGTACGAATTTGATGACCTTTGCGATCATGTATATGATGTCCTCGGAATAATTCATGCCGAAATATTTACCGATGGCTTTGCCGCCGATGGTCATGCCGGAAACGAGTGCTGTGACAAGCAGGTTTCCGAAAAACGAAATCTCCGGATCGGTAAAAACCCGGAGTGCGATGGATGCTGCCGTGGAACCGGAAACGATGCCGCAGATGTCGCCCACCACGTCGTTGCAGACGGAGGACATTTTGTCGGCGTTCCGGATGAGCGCAACCGCGATTTTACCCTCTTTGATCTTCCGTGCCGCCATCGAGTGGAATTTCTTTTCATCCGCTGTGGCGACGGCAAGACCCATGATGTCGAAGATGATACCGATAAAAATAATGCCGAGCAGGACAAGAAACTGTAAGATAATCGGCATCAGCTCAATCAGTTCACTGCACAGAAAGGAAAGCACGGCGGAGGAGAAGATACTGACCGCGAATACGGTGACGATCCATTTTACGTTGATTTTTGCCTTGGCTTTTTCCTGTGTTTTTCCTTTGGATTTCTGTTTTGGGGCGGTTTCCCTCGGACTGTTGTCCACGATGTGTTACCTCATGTATGATAAATGTAATAATATGTAAAAAAGAAAGAAATAAACAAGACGGCAGCCGAAAGCGTAAACCTTGCGCCATAAAGTCAGGTTGGATTTCCCCGGTTCCTGCTTCTTGTTGCCAATAAAAGCGGTTTCCCTTTGAAAGAACCGTCGGTATGTTGCCACGTACCGCGACCTGATTGCCTTCGAGAGAACGCACTGCAATCCGCTGACTGCCAATATCGCTATAACAGCCTAGAGGTTTTCCCAAATAAAGCATGGAATGCTCCTAGCCTCTTTTGCAGGCACAGTTTCATGCGGCAATGACCACAGAGTCGTCCGGCCGTGACAACCTGCGGTCTGATCCGCAATCCGCTGCCCCCACGCAAGGCAGGCTACATCTATCCACAGCGTCGTAAAAATGCACCGCATGATAGGTTTAATCATCAAATCGTACCCGGCTTCGTCGTGCCGCCCGAACCCTTGGGATCGCAGATCCCGTGGGATTGCAGACTGCAAAAACAAGCGCCGCCGGCCACAAAATGAAGCCTCAAAGGAATACGGGTCGCACCCCACATGCCATTGTGGGACGCCCGTAAACCCAATCTCCCAGCACCCACCCTAAACTGGGCGTAAAAAGCAGGCACAAGGAGCTTCATCGTTATGCCCTTTAACGGATTTTTAGGCCCGCTTTCAGAGCAAACTGCCTTAACTAGGATACTGCGCCGTCTGATTTATTTCAATATCTATTATAACATATCCCGGCGCGGGTGTCAAGGGTCTTTGCAGAAATGCGGATGAAAGTTCACCGGGGGTTCATTTTTGAGGAAGAAAAACTTCCCATAACCAAAAAGAAATTCCCCGAAAACCCTTTTCAAAGCGGCAAAACTGTGGTATAATAATATAATCAGTATCGGATACAAGGAAAGGAAACAACATTATGTGCGGCTTTGCCGGTTTTTCGGACAGGATCCATGCGCTGGAGGAAAAGAAACAGATCCTCCGCCGCATGACAGACAGGATCATACACAGAGGCCCCGACATGGACGGGCAGTATTTTGACGACGATGCCGGACTCGGATTCCGGCGGCTGTCCATCATTGACTTATCGGAGGCGGGCCGTCAGCCGATGGCAAACGAGGACGGAAGCATCGCGCTTGTCTTCAACGGCGAGATCTACAATTTTGAGGAACTGCGGGCACAGCTTGTGACTGCCGGTCACACCTTTGTTTCCCACACGGACTCCGAGGTCGTTCTGCACGGGTATGAGGAGTACGGCACCGACATTCTCTCCCGCCTGCGCGGAATGTTCGCGTTCGTCATCCGGGACACGAAAAAAGACCTTTACTTCGGCGCGCGCGATATTTTCGGCATCAAGCCGCATTATTACTGCAAAAACGCGGACGGCACGTTTCTGTTCGGCTCGGAGATCAAGAGCTTTCTTGAGCATCCCTCCTTTGAAAAGCGCGTCAATCCCAATGCCCTGCGGGCGTATCTGACCCTGCAGTATTCGTCGGGCGAGGACACGTTCTTTGCGGGCGTAAAAAAGCTTCCCCCGGCGCATTATTATCTGTACCGGGGCGGCGAGATCGAAACGCACCCGTACTGGGATACCGTTTTCACAAAGGAAAACAAATCCTTTGCGGAATTTGTGGACGACGTTGACCGCGTGGTGAACGAATCGGTCAAAGCACACCGCATCAGCGACGTGCGGGTCGGGTCGTTTCTGTCCGGCGGCGTGGATTCCAGCTACATCACCGCCGCTCTGCACCCGGACGAGACGTTTTCCGTCGGGTTTGACCACGGAAACGACAAATTCTTTGACGAAACGGACTACGCAAAGGAGCTGTCCGACATTCTCGGCATCCGCAATTATAAAAAGATCATCACCCCCGATGAGTGCTTCGATGCCTTTTCCGACATCCAGTACTACATGGACGAGCCGCAGTCCAACCCCTCCTCCGTGCCGCTGTATTTCCTTGCGGGACTGGCAAAGGAACACGTCACGGTCGTCCTCTCCGGTGAGGGCGCGGATGAGATCTTCGCAGGCTACGACTGGTACAACGACACAAAGGAAGTGCGGAAGTTCAAGAAAGCCGTCCCCGCACCCGTCCGCCGTGCGCTGGCATCCGCCGTCAAACCGCTTCCCGCATTCAAGGGACGGTCGTTTCTGCTCCGCGCCTCCGGCAGACCGGAGGATTACTTCATGGGCGAGGCGCTGGTCTTCCCGTCCGGAGAAGCCGCAGACGTTCTCACCTCCACATACCGCGGCGGAAAATCCGCCGACGAGATTGTCGCCGATGTTTACCGGGAAGTGGGCGACAAGGACGAGCTGACGAAAAAGCAGTATCTCGATATGCACCTGTGGCTGCCGGGCGACATTCTCCTGAAAGCCGACAAAATGAGCATGGCGCATTCGCTGGAGCTTCGCGTACCGTTCCTTGACAAAGAGGTCATGGAGCAGGCGGAAAAGATTCCGGCGGAATACAAGGTCAACGACATCGACACCAAATACGTTCTCCGTCAGGCCGCCAACCGCACGCTCCCCGATGCGTGGGCGAACCGCAAGAAAGCCGGATTCCCCGTGCCCATCCGCCACTGGCTGCGCGAGGAAAAATATTACAGTCATGTAAAGAACTATTTCACCGCCCCCTACGCCGCCGAATTTTTCGACACAGAAAAGATAAACGCACTTCTGGACGACCATTATCACGGCAAAGCGAACAACGCCCGGAAGGTCTGGACGGTCTTTACGTTCCTTGTGTGGTACGAACGGTTCTTTATTCTTGAATAACTGACAGAAAGGGATCCTCCCATGAAAGACACATATAAAATCATTCCCGTCCTCATCGGCGCAGACTTAAACTGCTACAACGTCGCGCGCGCGTTCCATGAGGAATACGGCGTCGTCTCCGAAGCCTTCGGGCGGTACGAGATCAGCGCAACGATGGGATCGCGCATCATTCATTTCCACTGCGTTCCGAACCTTGACACGGACGAGACGTTCTTGTCCGAAATGAATGCGTTTGCGGATGCGACAAAAGGCGAGAATGTCCGCCGCATCCTTGTCGGCTGTACCGACGATTACGCCAATCTCATCGCCCTGCATAAGGACGACCTTGCTGACCGGTACATCATTCCCTACAACGACATTGCGCTGATGGATGAATTTCAGTCAAAGGAACGCTTCTATCAGTGCTGTGACAAGCACGGCATTCTGTACCCGAAGACTGTCATCGTGAAATGCGGGCAGGCAGGTACCGAATCCGATTATTACGACACCGCACTCGGTTTCTCCTATCCCATCATCGTCAAGCCGTCCAACAGCGTCGTTTACTGGAAGCATCCGTTTGACGGCATGAACAAGGTCTATGTTTCCGACTCCCCCGCACGGACAAAGGAGATCATCGACACGATTTTTGCCTCCGGGTACGACGATTCCATCATTTTACAGGACACAATCCCCGGCAACGATGCCGGAATGTACGTTCTGACCGCGTACTGCGACAAAAACGCAAAGGTGAAGATGATGTGTCTCGGTCATGTCCTGCTCGAAGAACACACACCCAAGGGCCGCGGCAACCATGCCGCCATCATCACCGAATACAATCCCGCGCTGTGCGAAAAATTCCGCGCGTTCCTTGAAGACATCAGATATGTCGGATATGCGAATTTCGACATCAAATACGACCCGCGTGACAATACCCACCGCGCCTTTGAGGTGAATCTCCGCCAGGGACGCTCGAATTTCTACGTCACGTCCGCCGGGGAGAACATCGCGCGCTACATTGTCCGCGACCGGGTGTATGACGACCTGGGTGAGGATTGCCGCATCTGCGACAAGGAAGTGCTGTGGACGTCCATCCCCCGCGCCATCGTCTGGAAATACACCCACAACGATACCCTCACCGACAAGGCAAAGGCACTCGTCCGCGCAAAGGCGGCGCACACCTCGGTCTGGTACAAAAAAGACCTGTCCGGCAACCCGAAGCGCTTTTTCTACGTTGCCGCCGCGCAGTACCGCCATTTCGGAAAATACAGAACGTATTGTAAGGATTACAAGTGATATGTCCAAAGAATCCCCTGTGCTTGGCATTCTGGGCGGGCTGGGGCCGATGGCATCCGCCTATTTCTACGAGCTTCTCATCGCACACACGAAAGCCGCCTGCGACCAGGATCACATCGACATCATCTTAAACAGCCACGCAACGACCCCCGACCGCACCGCGTTTATCACGGGTGTGTCTGACGATAACCCCCTCACCGTCATGGTGGAGGACATCCGCCGCATGAAGACCTACGGGGCGGATCTCGTCGCCATTCCGTGCAACACCGCGCATTATTTCTACGATAAGTTAAAAGCCTCCACCGACCTGCCCATCCTCAACATCATGGAGGAGATCACAGTACACCTCGCCGACCGGGGTGTGAAAAAAGCAGGCATCCTCGCCACCGACGGCACCGTCATCACGGGCACCTACGACCGGTATCTGAATGCCCACGGCATCGACTGTCTGCGCCCTCAAAGGGACGACCAGAAAACCGTCATGCGCATCATCTACGACGAGATCAAAAACGGAAAAGCACCGGATTTGGATGCATTTCTCGCCGTTTCCGCGCACTTGCACGATGCGGGGGCGGAGGTGCTGATTTTAGGCTGTACCGAATTATCCCTTATCAAAAAGCAGTATGCCGACCGTCTGCCGCCGTATTT
>JAFUPC010000115.1 GCA_017481495.1 Clostridia bacterium | reverse complement strand
CGCTCGTGTGTCCCCCCACCGTCCGCCGTTACATGGATCTCGGCGCGTACAACGGGGACACCGTGCGGGAGCTTCTCTCCCGGACAGACACCGTGGAAACGGTCTATGCGCTCGAACCGGATGCGCGGAACTACAAAAAACTCGCCGCTTATGCGGAAAGCGAGACCCGCGCCCGGGTGTTTGCGTTTCCTTATGCCGCATGGAACAAAAAAGAAACGCTCGTCTTCCGCGTGCAGGGGAGCCGCAATTCCACCATCGCACAGAACGGCACCAAAGGCATCGCCGTCTCGCAGGCAAAGGAAACGCTGATCGAGGCAGAATCCCCCGATGCTGTCCTTGCCGGCGCACCCGTCGATTACATCAAGTACGATGTGGAGGGCGCGGAAGCAAACGCGCTTGCGGGAAGTGCCGACACCATCCGCCGCTGTTCCCCGCGTTTGCTCGTATCGCTTTACCACAGAACAGAAGACCTCTTTGCACTGCCCCTGTATCTGCATTCCCTGAATCCCGCGTACCGCTTTTATCTGCGCCGGTTTGCTTATGTGCCGGCGTGGGATGTTAATTTGTATTGTGTGGCGGAAGATGAGGGAAAGAAAAGTGAAGTTGTCTTCGACAGTGAAGTTGCTTCGCAGTGAAACGAAGTTTCACAGGTGAAGATTGCCCTGCGGGCAGTAATTGAAATCTCCTCTCCCCTCCAACGACTTTCCGCATTTCCCTTGACATTCCGTCAAAAATGCGGTATCATATTAGTATATCCACATTCATTCGATAGAAACGGAAGAACGACACCCGCATGAGCATGACCGTGTTTGATTTACAGAACCAATACAGACAACTAACAACAGAGGAAATTTCTGCCCTCTCCACCGTCCCGGCACTGGGCACCTTTGACGGTGTCCATCTGGGACACGCCGCACTCCTTTCCGCAGCGGTATCGCTGGCGGAGACACAGAACGCCGCGCCCGCGGTCTGGACGTTTCCCGAACCGCCGTTTTCGGGGCGCACACGGCTGTTGACGACCTTATCCGAGCGATTGTCGCTGTTTGCGTCGCACGGTATCCGGTACGCCTTTTTGACTGATTTTTCCGAGATCCGCGATACCCCGGCTGACCGTTTTGTCACGGACATTTTACAAAAGCAGTGCAGTGCAAGAGGTGCTGTCTGCGGATTCAATTTCCGGTTCGGACAAGGAGCCGCGGGAACGCCGTCCCGTCTTTCGGAAATTCTGGGAAACGCCGGCTTTCCCGTCTTGGTTGTCGATGCCGTGACACTGGACGGCGAAGCAGTTTCCTCTACACGCATCCGTTCCCTGCTTGAATGCGGGGAGACGATGACCGCAGCGCGGTGTCTTGGGCGGTGTCATTCTATTTGTCTGCCAGTGGTACACGGAAAGGCGCTCGGCCGCACAATCGGCGTTCCCACCATCAACCAGAACATTCCCCCGGCGATGCAGGCGCCCATGCGCGGAACCTACGCATCCGTCGTTTCCTTGAACGGATGTCTGTATCCCGGTGTGACCAATCTCGGAACCCGCCCGTCCATCAAAGAAAACGACAGCCACACCCCCAACGCCGAAACGCATATCATCGGCTACCGCGGCTGGCTTTACGACAAATCCGTCCGTGTTTTTTTCGGGAAACGTCTGCGGGACGAGAAACCGTTTCCCGCGCTGGATGCCCTCAAAGAACAGATTTCCCGCGACATCGAAGCCTCGGTGTCCGCATTTGACGAAACCAAGGAGTTATGCCATGTCTGATATCGCAATCCTGTCCCCGGCAAAACACAGGTTTTCCTGCCGCCGTGCGCTTGTGTGCCTTGTCCTGGCAGTCGTGTCCGTTATGTCCATGATGACAACGGTCAGTGCTGTTGCTGACCCGGAGGGGCTGACCTCACAGGCGTGTCTCATTTACAATCTGGAAACAGATTCGGTGCTCTGGGGCAAGGAGATCGACACCAAGGTCTTCCCCACCTCCACCGTCAAGATCATGGTCGGGATGCTTGCGCTGGAATACTTCGCCGACAACCTCGATGAGGTGCTGACCGTTCCCGCAGAAGCGCTGTCGGGCGTTGCGGGCACATCCATCGGCCTTGTCGCCGGGGAGGAGATTTCCGTGCGCAATCTGCTGTATGCGGCACTCATGAGCGGTGCCAACGATGCGGCGTGCGTGCTTGCGTACACCATCGCCGGAAACGTCACGGCATTCGTCAACCAGATGAACGCCAAAGCCGCAGAGCTCGGATGCAAGGACACCATCTACACCAACTGCACCGGTATCCACGATGAAAATATGCGCACCACCGCGCACGATACCCTGCGTATTGCGCTGTATGCGTATACCAATTCCAACTTCATGGCGATGTCCTCCGAGACCAAATACGTCATTCCGGAGACCAACAAACGCGCCGAACGCACCATCGTCAATCGCAACTACATCGTTTCCACGCAGTATTATACGAAATACTACAACTCCCTTGCCAAAGGTATGAACGCCGGCAACACGCAGGAGGGCGGTTACTGTCTCGTCACCTCCATCCGCAAGCAGGGCTGTACCTACATCGTCGTCTGCATGAATTCCTATTACAGTGAGGAAGACAATTTCGTCTACACCTACCACGACTGCGAAACGCTGGTGGACTGGGCATACAACAACTACGATTTCGTAACGGTCGTGGACAATACGACCATGATCAGCGAGATTCCCGTGGAGCTGTCCTCGGAGGTTGACTATGTCACACTGCTGCCGGAGTCTCCCATCGAAATGTTCCTGCCCAAAGACATTGATGTCGATACCGCGATCGAGCTGCATCACATCCTGCTCTCCGACACGATTCAGGCACCGATCGCAGAGGGCGAGATTGCCGGGGTGTTGACCGTCAAATACGACGGGGAGCTGGTCGCATCCGTCAATCTCGTCACCAAAGGAGACGTTTCGCGCAGTGAATTTCTGTACTTTCTGACCCTCATCCGAAAGATCGTCACAAGCCGTCTGTTTGCCATCGGCTGTGCCGCCGCCGTGCTCATCGCAATTCTGTATGTACTCTTCACTGCTGTCTACCGCGAAAAAGCGCGCCGCCGTGCCCAGCGCCGCCGTCAGCCGAATCTGACACGGAGAAGATAAATTTTTATAAAAAACTCCATGCACGTTCTTTTACAGCGGCATGGAGTTTTCCTTTTATTCTTCGTCCCTTTTTCAGCTCTTGTGTCTGACCAGTGCAAAGATCAGCGCAACGATCGAGCAGCACATGGCGGTGACACTGATGACAAACGATGCAATTTTCATATCCGGCATCCTCCTTTTCCAGTACAATTTCCTATCTCCATAAGTATACCACATCCGGCGGGATTTTGCAATGAAAATCCGAAAATATTTACATTTCGCATAAAATACAGGAAAATCTTTCCGTTTTCGGGCGGCGAGTTTGATTATAATGATTGACAATTCCGCAATTATCAGGTATAATAGATATATACAGGTAAACATATGTTTAATTCAAAAGGATCAACCGATCCGACCAGATCTGTGATCCGACAACGAAAGGAGATGGAATCCCATCCATGCTGGAAATTGACAAAATGCCGGCGGCACTCGTGTGTCTTCTCGGAGAACGCGGAATTGCCAAGGAGAGCATTCTTCTGTGTGCGAAAACCGACATTTCCCCGGAGCACGTCTACTGCGACAACTGGCTCATCGCAACAAAGGATGACCTGATTCTTGTAAGCGGTGTCAAAACGCTCGTGCCGAAAAACATGACCCCGGCGGAACAGCTTCTGCACCCGGAAAAGCTCACCTGCGACTTTGCCGAGATCGGGTGGCAGTATTATCCGGTATCAAAGATCAGCGACATGAAGGTCGAGAACCTGATCTCCGATGCCCGCATGACCGCCGTTTACAAAGAGGACGAAAATGACACGGGCAAGCCCGTTCTTCTGTCGTTTCTGTCCGGTTCGGCGAAAAATTCGGCGAATCTGTTCATCAAGTATTTCGGACAGTTAAAGGAAAAAGGCGAGATCAAGCCCGACGACGAGGACTTCGACCGGGAGATCATCTGCCCGAAGTGCGGACGGCGGTATCCCGACCCCAACCGCAAGATCTGCCCGCACTGTATGGACAAGGGCAAGCTCATCAAACGGATGGGCGGCTTTTTCTTAAAATACAAAATGAGCATCGTCGTGATCTTCATCATCATGGTGCTGTCGGCGGTCTTGTCCGTTATCACGCCGTATTTCTCCAACAGCTTCTTTTACGATGAAGTGCTTGCAGAAACCGGTGCGTTCTTCGGCAACATTCTCCTGGTGCTCGGCATCGTCATCGGGACGCGCATCATCAACTCGGTCTTCTCGATGATCTCCGCCAGTGTAAGCGCACGCATCACGGCAAAGGTCATCTACGACCTCAAAAAGACGATTTTTGCCTCCATCGAACGCCTTTCCCTGTCGTTCTTCACCGGACGGCAGACGGGCGGTCTTATGACCCAGGTCAACAGCGATGCAAGCTCCATTTACTGGTTCTTCGTGGACGGCTTCCAGTCACTCGTCGTCAATGTCATGACCATCATCGTCATCGTCATTCTGATGTTTGCACTGCATCCCCTGCTTGCTTTTCTGTCGCTGGTCACCCTGCCGCTGTTCGTGTGGTCGATCAAGATCATCTTCCACAAGCTCGACAAGCTCTGGGCGAAGCGTTACGGCTCCCGCCGCTCGATGAACGCACAGCTGTCGGACGTTCTGTCCGGCGTGCGCGTCGTCAAGGCGTTTTCCAAGGAGCGCGAGGAGACCACCCGGTTCCATGCCCGTTCCAAGCGCGTGGCACACGACGACAAAGCGCTCTCCGACTTTGAGACCTGGGCATTCCCGATGGTCGATATGCTGCTTTACATCGGCAACATCATGGTCTGGGCGGTCGGCGGCTGGATGTGTGTCAAGGGAACGCTGACCTACGGCACCCTGCTCACGTTCGTTACTTACATGAACATGGTCTACGGCCCGATGTACTTCTTTGTCGATATGGTCAACTGGGGCGCGGACTGCTTAAATGCGGTCAACCGTCTTCTGGAAATCATGGATGCCGTTCCGGAGGTCGTCGAACGTCCCGACCCCGTGCGGCTGGAAAACGTACAGGGACGGGTCACCTTCAAAGATGTTGAATTTTCCTACGTCAAGAACCGCAAGGTCATCGACGGGGTTTCCTTTGACATCGAAGCGGGCAAGGTCATCGGCATTGTCGGTCACACCGGCGCCGGAAAATCCACGCTTGCCAATCTGCTCATCCGTCTTTACGACGTTTCCAAGGGCGAAATTCTCATCGACGGCGTAAACGTCCGTGACCTTGCCTTTGCGGACATCCGCAAAAATGTCGCCATCGTTTCCCAGGAAACATATCTCTTTATGGGAACGATTCTCGACAACATCCGTTATGCCCGCCCCGATGCGACCTATGAGGAGGTTCTGGAAGCCTCCAAGATCGCCGGCGCGCACGATTTCATCATGAAGCTTCCCGATGCGTATGCGACCCGTATCGGCTTCGGCTACCGCGATCTGTCCGGCGGCGAACGCCAGCGCGTTTCCATTGCCCGCGCGATTCTGCGCAACCCGAAGATTCTGATTCTGGACGAAGCGACCGCCGCGATGGATACCCAGACCGAGCGGCAGATTCAATCGGCACTGGAACGGCTGACCAAGGATCGCACGACCATCATGATTGCGCACCGTCTTTCCACCCTGCGCTCCGCCGACAAACTCATCGTCATCGAAAACGGCAAGATGCCGGAATTCGGCACGCACAAGGAACTGCTCGAAAAGAAAGGCATCTACTACAAACTGTACAAGCTCCAGGCCGATGCACTGAAAAACGTCGGCATCGAAGCCTGATTCCATCCCGAAAGGAACCCCTCCCATGACTGATATACAGACAAGTACCCCGAAAACACCGGATCCCGCGCCCGCATCCGACCTTTCCTCTGTTGTCCGGATCCAGTATCTTGATGATAGCAATGCCCGTTTCACAGAACAGAACGGCTTCCTTTCCCTTGCCGCGACCGTATACAATGCGGAAACGCAGGCAGACGAAGAAAAGACCTGGGAACGTATCTTTCTGCACGCGGCGTTTCCGTTCGATATGCCGACGTCCTACATTTCCGTGCAGGACAAGGACCAGAAAGAAATCGGCATGATCCGTGAGCTTTCCGCCCTCTCCCCCGACACGCAGAAAATTCTGCAGGGAGAGCTTGCCCGCAAGTATTACGCGCCGAAGATCGAGCGCATCCTCTCCGTCAAGGAACGCTACGGCTTCTCCTACTGGCGGGTCGATCTCGTCGGAGTAAAGGACTTCTCCTTTACCGTGCAGGACACCTACCGCTCCATGCTGAAGGTCGATCACAGCCACATCTTCATTCTGGATGTGGACGGCAACCGCTTTGAGATCCCGGATGTCGAAGCCCTCGACCGGCAGAGCTACAAGAAGATCGAACTTTACTTATAAACCACCCGAAACGAACGGCGGTGAAATTTCTCTTGACGGAAAAAACGACTCCTCTGATTCCCGACCGCAAGGCGTATATCCGGGAACAGATTCTGCACGTCCTCCCCTCCCTTGCCGACAAACATTTCCGGCTGGTGCTGTCCTCGGATTTGTCCGTTTCCGGATGCACCCCGGTCAAGGGGTATCTGGCACTGGTGGACGATGTGCTTTATATCGTGGAAAACGGTGCCGAGACCGCACACTATCCGCTTGCCGAGCTGACGGACTTCCGCGCGGATTCGGGTGTCGGTGAGGTGGCAATGGAATGCCGTCACAACGGGGAAATCCGCATTCTCTGCCGCGGCGATATGTCGCACCAGAACGAATACGCCACGGTCGCCAAACGGCTGAACCACTACAAGGAGACCGGCTATCTCGACCCCGATTACGACAAAAACTACAACCGTTTCTGCCCCAAATGCGGACGGAAATACCGGCACGGCTCCAACATCTGTATGCACTGCGTGGACAAAAAGAAAATGTTCGCGCGCATCTGGGAGATCGCCCGTCCGTACAAATGGACGCTCCTGCTCTCCATCGTTCTGTTCTTCGTCATCACGGGACTGAACATGGTAAACCCGTATATCAACCGCGTGCTCGTGGACGAGTACATCACCCCGCACAACGTGGGCGCGTTCTCCGGCTTCTGCACGGTGATTCTGTCGATGTTCGTTCTGCACATCGTGACAAAGGGCATCTCCATTTTCCGCAGTATGGCGCTCATTTCGACCGGCAACAAGATCATCGTGCGCCTGCGCGAGATGGTGTTTGACAAGGTGCAGATGCTGTCTGTGTCGAAGATCTCCAAGCGCACCGCCGGTGAGATCATGCAGCGCGTGACTGGCGACACGCAAGAGATCCAGCAGTTCGTCGTTTACCGGCTGTCGGACATCATCGAACAGTCGCTTATCTTCATCGGTATTTCCATCATGCTGTTCATGGAGGACTGGAAGCTTGCGCTGATGATTTTGCTTCCCATACCGCTGATGTCGATGTTCCACCGCGTATTCTGGCGGTATACGCACAAAATTTACCACAAGCAGTGGGAGCTGAATGCCAAATCCAGCACCATCCTCCACGACATCTTCTCCGGCATCCGCGTCGTCAAGGCGTTCGGCATGGAGCAGTACGAAATGGACAAATACGACAAGGTGACCTATGCCGAAGCGGAAATTTCCGCAAAGAACGAAAAGTTCTACGCCATTTTCCGCCCGATTCTGGACTTCTTCATGCGCACGGGCGAGCTGTTCCTTTTGTTCTACGTCGGCAACGCCATTCTGAACGGCGACATGACCCTTGGTGAGATGGCGCAGTTCTCCTCGTATGTCAGTATGCTGTACTCCGGCCCCGTATTTCTTTTGTCCAATCTCCAAAGACAGCTGACCCGTCTGTTCACCTCGATGGTCAAGGTCTTTGACCTACTTGATGAGGAAGTGGAGATCGGCGACAAGGAGGAGGCAAAGAACATCCGCATCAAGGGACAGATCTCCTTTGACAATGTTCACTTCGGCTACGACGATGCCACGGAAGTGTTGAAAGGCATTTCGCTTGACATTCAGCCGGGTGAATTTATCGGCATCGTCGGCAAGTCCGGTGTCGGCAAATCCACGCTCATCAACCTCGTCATGCGTCTGTACGAAGTGGAGGACGGCGCCATCCGCATCGACGGTGAGGACATCCGCGACCTGTCGCAGGAATGTCTGCGTTCCCAGATCGGTGTGGTACTCCAGGAGACGTTCCTGTTCTCCGGCACGGTGTACGACAACATCGCGTATGCAAAGCCCGATGCGACACGGGATGAGATCATCACCGCGGCAAAGGTCGCCGGTGCGCACGAATTCATCATGAAGCTGCCAGACGGCTACAACACGAAGGTCGGCGAAAAGGGGCACACCCTCTCCGGCGGCGAACGCCAGCGCATTTCCATCGCCCGAGCACTGCTGCATGACCCGCGCATCCTGATCCTTGACGAAGCGACCGCATCCCTCGACACGGAAACCGAAAAGCAGATCCAGGATGCTTTGCAGAAGCTTTCCAAAAACAGAACCACGCTCGCCATCGCGCACCGGCTCTCTACCCTGCGCAACGCCACCCGCCTGATCGTCCTTGACAAGGGCAAGATCGCAGAGGTCGGCACGCATGAGGAGCTGGTAAAGAAACAGGGCATCTACTACGGTCTTGTCATGGCACAGCGGCAGATGTCCAAAATGACACATGACAATGTTTGAATAAAAAATGAAAGAAACTGATAAATTTACTGACAGCAATCTGATGGAGGGCATGGTCTCCGTCCGCGCAGTGCTGGAGGGCATGGCAGGCGGCACAAACGACCGCCGCATCACGGAGCTGTTTTACGCCGAAGACCGCACAAAGTCCCACGCAAAGGAGCTTGCGTGGCTTTCCCACCGCGCGCAGGAATACGGCTTCCCGATTCACATCTGCCCTGCGGCAGAAATTGATGCGCTCTGCATCGGAAACACGCACGGCGGCGTTCTGGCGCGCTGTACGGCGCGGTCCATTCCCACCCTCACCGAATCCACTCCCCTGCCCCCAAACGGCTTCTGCGTCATGCTGGAGGGTATTGAGGATCCCTACAACTTCGGTTATGCGATGCGTTCCCTGTACGCATCAGGTGCGGATGCGGTCATCCTCTCTCCCCGAAACTGGATGACTGCCGCCGGCATCGTCTGCCGGGCATCCGCCGGTGCATCGGAGCGCTTTCCCATGTATGTCTCGGAGAGCGGAGCCAATGCGGCTGACATTTTCCGTGCGGCAGGATATAAAATCATCTGCGCCGACATCGCCGATTCCGTACCGATGTACGACGCGGACCTCTCCCGTCCCGTGTTCCTCATCGTCGGCGGGGAGCGGCGTGGCATTTCCCGTGCGGTGCTGAAAAAAGCGGATGCCGTTGTCCGTCTTGACTACGGAAGACCCTTTGACGGTGCCCTTTCCGCCGCGTCCGCGGCTTCGATTCTCGCGTTTGAAATCTACCGGCAGAACAGGAGTTCAACACAAGAATGAACCCGGGGATAAAAATACAAAAAATAATGAAAATTTCAAGGAATTTTCTCAAAATCGCTTTACAAATCCGCATTTTTATGGTACAATGATATTGAATGGAAAGTTCCCAAACCGGAATTTTCCGGAATGTATCCGACAAACGAAAGGAACGGTATCATATCATGTTAAAAACAAGTGTCAGCACATACAGCTTCGGCCGTTATGTGGAATCTCTTGGCATCTACGGTGTCATCGACAAAGCGGCTGAGATGGGCTTTGAGGGCATCGAATTCGTCGAATCCGGCTGGTCCAATGTGGAGCTGGACGAACTGAAGAAGATCGGCGAATATGCGGCTGAAAAGGGTCTCGTCCGCGCATCTTTCTGCGTGGGTGCGGACTTCATCAACGGCTCCGGCGGCGACACCGCAGCAGAGGTTGCCCGTGTCAAGGCGCTCGTTGACAAAGCAGCGGCACTCGGTGTTGCAAATATGCGCCACGACGTTGCAAGCCAGCCCAGAACCAGAAAGTATTCCATCGGCTACGACGACTGCCTGCCCACGATGGCAGATGCCATCCGCGAAGTCACCAAGTATGCAGAGCAGAAGGGTGTCGGCACGATGACCGAAAACCACGGCTACTTCTCTCAGGACGCAAACCGCGTTGAGAAGCTCATCAACACCGTCGCTCATCCGAACTTCGGCGCACTCGTCGACCTCGGCAACTTCATGTGTGCGGATGAGGATCCGTGGAAGTCCGTCGCCATCATGGCTCCTTATGCAAAGCACGTCCATGCAAAGGACTTCTTCAAGAAGAGCGGCATGGAAGTCAACCCCGGTCCCGGATGGTTCCAGACCCGTGCGGGCGATTATCTGCGCGGCACCATCGTCGGTCACGGCGAAGCACACATCTGCCAGAGCATCCAGACACTCAAGAAAAACGGCTACGACGGATTCGTTTCCATCGAATTTGAGGGCTGTGAAGACAATCTCCTCGGCATCTCCTGGGGTCTTGAAAATCTGAAGAAGTTCATCGCAATGTAATCAAATCACCGATTCGGAAAAAAGGACCGCGGGACACACCATGCGGTTCTTTTTCGTCCATTTGGGAATAAGGAAACTGTCTTGAAAAACAAAAACAACAAAAAACGCTTTTCGTGGAAAGCCTGCTCCCCCGCAAAAAAGCTTCTGCTTCTGCTTTGCGCGGTCTTTCTCGTTCTGATTGTGTGGATCGCGGGAACGGTCGCATACGAGATCGCGGTCAACGGGGAATATTATGCGTACCGTTATTCCGGCACGGAGCAGTCGTTTGCACCGCTGGACATCACGTTTGCACCGCAGGATTTTGAGGAAAACATCTTTGAAAATAGCGGGTATATGGCAAAGGACCGCGACATCTGCTACATTTCCGGCTCGCAGTCCAATGAAGTCGCACTGGACGAGGACGGTTCGTTTTATGGGGCAGGACTGGTGTTCTTCCAGAATTATTTCAACTGTCTTGTGAATGGAGACCACACACATTACGCAGACTTCTTTACAGAGGATTATGCATCCGACAGTGCCAATCTCCCGCTTCCCACATCCCCGTTCACCATGCAGAAAATCTACAACATTTCCGTTGATTTCCGCTCATCTGACACCGTCATCGTCTCGGAAAACGAAAAGAAGCAATATTATGTCGTGAAATACGCCATTTACCAGAACAACGGCTCGTTCCGGTCTGACATCGAACCGGATACCGTCGTTCCGCTTCTGTTTGAGGTGACCGTCACGGGTGAGGAAATGCACATTTCCAAGATCATCAAGTATATCGGCTGAACACAGTTTTTTCGGGAGGAGGTACACGGATGCTTGATTCCATGCTTTATATCTGGATCGGATTCTTCGTTCTTTCCGTCGCGGCGGAAGCCGTGACCATGAATCTGATCGCGGTCTGGTTTATGCCGGGCACACTTGTCGCCATCGTTCTTTCCCTTCTGTCCGTTCCGGTATGGATCCAGGTGCTTGTGTGGCTTTGTGTGACTGTCGTCACGTTCATCGTCACCGGGGGCATCACCCAGCGGTTTTTCAACCGAAGGGCAGAACCGACCAACGCAGACCGGGTTCTCGGACAGGAGGCACTCGTCACGGAGACCATTTCCGCGCGCGAGCAGACCGGGCAGGTCAAGGTGCTCGGACAGATCTGGAGCGCCCGGAATACCGATGCGGACACGGACATTCCCGCTGGAAGCACCGTCCGCGTGGAACGCATCGAGGGTGTCCGGCTGTATGTAAAAACGACATAACCACAGTTATATTACGAAAGGATTCTCATTATGATCATTGCTGTTATTGCCGTCGTTCTTTTCATTCTCATTATATCGAATATCCACATCGTCACGCAGGCGCACGCATTCGTCATTGAACGGCTCGGTGCGTTCCACACGGTCTGGCCGACAGGTCTGCACTTCAAGCTGCCGTTTCTTGACCGCATCGCCAAGCGCGTTTCGCTGATGGAACAGGTCGTGGATTTCCCGCCGCAGCCCGTCATCACCAAGGACAACGTCAAGATGCAGATCGACACGGTCGTCTTCTACCAGATCACGGACTGCAAGCTGTTCACCTACGGTGTGCAGAACCCGATGTCCGCCATCGAAAACCTGACAGCCACCACCCTGCGAAACATCATCGGTGAACTGGAACTGGACTCCACGCTGACGTCGCGCGATATCATCAACACAAAGATGCGCTCCATTCTTGATGAGGCGACCGATGCCTGGGGCATCAAGGTCAACCGCGTGGAGCTGAAAAACATCATTCCGCCCAAAGAGATCCAGGATGCGATGGAAAAGCAGATGAAAGCAGAACGCGAACGCCGTGAGTTGATTCTGCGCGCGGAGGGTGAGAAAAATTCCGCGATCCTCGTCGCTGAGGGCCGCAAGCAGGCGATGATCCTCGAAGCGGAAGCCAACAAGGAATCGCAGATTCTGAACGCAGAGGCAGAACGCGAAGCCACCATCCGCCGCGCAGAGGGTGAAGCGGAAGCGATTCTGAAAGTCCAGGAGGCAACCGCGCTCGGTATCCAAAAGATCAACGAAGCGAATCCCTCGGAGGCCGTCCTCCGCATCAAGAGCCTGGAAGCCTTTGAACGCGCCGCAGACGGTAAGGCAAACAAGATCATCATCCCGTCAGAAATCCAAGGAATCGCAGGTCTCGCCGCCGGTGTCGCGGAGCTGGTGAAAACAGAAAAACCGGAATAAGCATCACAGAACCGAATATCCAGAACGTTAAAAAGGAAGTCCCTTATTGTGGCAATCACACAGAGGACTTCCCTTTTCTTTGTTTTCAGTTGTTTTTCAGCTCATGGTGTATTCCGATACACACATATCACTTACTATATGTATCAGTGGATACGCTGTCTCAGACTGCGCAGAACGTCGTCGGCGTTGACACCGGGGGCACAGTCCTGTGCGGTCAGCTTCAGCGTTTCAGAGGCGCCGTAGGCGACCCGAACGGCTTTCAGTGCCTGCTTGCCAAGACGGTATCCGTCGGGCAGATTCAGTGTGTCCAGCGCCGCGTGAATATCGGCAACGGTAAAGGTGTGCGCCTTTCCAGCATCACCCGTCGCAGAATCCGCTTTCAGCGTCGTGCGGTAGGTCTTTCCGCCGCAGTCCACGTCAATGACGAGCGTCGCATCGGGGGTTTCGTCTTCGTAGCCGAGGAGGATGAGGGCGGAGGCGAGGGTGTCGGCATTGACTGCAGCAACAGTAATTCCTCCGGTTTCTACAGAAGCCGGAAGTTGGGACTTTACTGCAGCAGCGTTGAACATCTTCAAAAGCGTTACAGAAAGCGTGCCTTCACCGGTATTGGTAATCGTGAATACAGCATCCTGATTATTGATTGCATCGGATGCGGGAACCGCATAGAACATATCCACACAAGAATTGATGGTGTATGTTTTTCCTGTTGTATCCAGACTCGAGACGATGCTGGCAGTTGTCGTCGTATTCAGTGCTTTCAGACCGACCTGCATATTCGCCGCATTTGCCGCAAAGACGAGGGTCTCTCCGCTTTCAAGGTAAATTTCGTTTTTCGGACCGTTTTCGATAACGTCAAGAATCACCTTGTCCGCGGTCGTTGCATCGTCGGAATAAGTACCCGTCTGACCGAGAACCAATGCTTTGACGGTATCCTTACCGGATGCATTGTATACCTGCGTCATAATACCCTTTGCAATCGCCTGTGCGGTCTCGGATTCAGCGACAAGGGCATCAACGGAGACATAGAGCGTTGCATCACGGAGTTCAACAAACGTGGGGGATGCTTCGTTGTCCTGTGCATACACAGAATTTGCATCGGTCAGCGTGCCGTGTACACGGAAGCCGTCCAGACTGACCGTACCTTCTGCGACCACCATATTCAGCTGATAAGTACCGTGTGCAAGGTCACGGATGCTGATAATCGGCGTGCTGTATGCAGTAACCGCCTGCGAGACAGTGGCATTCGTTGCGCCGTCTACCATTGCAGTATCGACAAAATACGTCTTGCTGACAGATTCGTTATCATCGGTCGTTCCGGTCAGCTGAACCATGATAATACCGGTATCAGTTGTATTGTTGGTATAAATCTCAACGCCCGTACCGACAAACGAGAATGTCGCGGTCGCATCGGTATCGGAAGTTTGAACTTCGGTTCCATTGCTTACGCCAATTGTGTTATAATTGGATTCATAACCGTAATTTGCGCCGGAACCAACAATGGAAACGGTCTGTTCTTTTGCGTTTGCCGTGCCGGTGGATGCCCAATCACCGTTATAAGTTGCGAAGTTTTCTTCGTAGTATACGGTGGTTGCGGGATAAACGTAAACGCGGAATGCAATCGTACTGGAAGCTTCGTCCAGAATACCTTCGACCTCATTCTTCGTTGTAACCAGTACGGTGAATGTATCAAATTCATTCAGAGTCTTGGTCAGTGTATAAACTGCCTGACTATTTTCAACCGTTAATGTACCGTACTTCTTATCGGAAATACCTGCTTCCGAAACGGTTACGGAATCAATTTCGACACCGTTTAACTTATCACTTAAGTCGGAAGGAGAAATTTTAATCGGGAGACCGAAATCTGCAACAATCTTTACAACCGGATTGAAATCGTAATAGAGATAGACATCTTTGCCATCTTCTGTTCTCTCGGCTTTAGTACATACATAATTGGAATACTTATACTGCGCACCGATTTCGGGCATATCATCAAGCTTTGCAGATACAGTCTGTTTCTTGCCGTAAAAATTTGTTACGGTATTACCGGTCAACCAAGTATCTTCATTTGTTGAGTCAAGTGCAAAATCCGGGTCAAATACGCCTGTCTCATCGTCTTTCACAGCGATATTGTAAGAATAGAATTCTTCACCCGTTGTGTTGTCAATATAATGAACACCCAAAGATGTTTCGGTTGCTCTTGCACGAACATAATAGGTCACAAGCATACCCTGCTGATTGTATATGTTAAGAGAGGGAACGATTGCATCTCCGCCAACGGTGAATCCTGCATACTGCAAAGAAGAATCAGCATAAATGCCGAGATAATCTTCATGGGCAACCCACACGACTTTTTCGGTACCGGAATATGTATAACTCTGCAATTCTTTGCAGTTTACGTCAAATTTATCACTTGCATTATCCGATGTCGGTGTTACAGTTATCATATAGACTTCGTACTCCGTTGTTTCAACGGCGCGAATCATCTTGATAGTACGAAAATATGCATTTGCATCGCTATCCCATTCAACGGTATTCGTATCGTTACTATCACAGTGGAACGCCATTGTCGTTTCGGAATTCGGAAAACCAGCCGGCGTTAAAGTACCGTCTTCATATTTTACAGCATAATCAAGAAGGACATATGCTGTTGAATTATAAGAATTGTACGGTACAATACCCCAGTCTACAACTTGCGTTGTGATTTCTTTGGTAACTTCTGTGGACTGTAAATAGTACGCAACAACCTGTGCGCTTCCGATTTCAGACCATTCACCGTCCTCTGTTAAATAAGACCAAACTCCATTATAATATCTGACGTAAGTAAAATCAATACCATCGGCGGTTAAATCTTTGGACGTAGTCTGGAAAGTATCTGTATGCAGAGTTCCCTTCCAAAATGCCATTACGTTACTATCATATGTACCAGTTTCCGGGACAAGCGAGGAGAACAGAACACCGTCTTCCCCATACGCATCAGCCGCTGCAACGGTCATGCTTGTACTGCCATTTGCAGTAACCTGTCTGTTCGTAATCCAAAATTCAACAGTAAGCGATTCTGCATTTGCTAAATCAGCAGGAACAACTTTAATATTATAAGTGGTTGTGCCAACGGTTGCGGTGGTAGTACCGACAGCATTACCGGTAATTTCAACATTAACAACATCTACCTCATTACTTTTTGTTGGAGATTGCATATAACCAACAGTACCGGAATTGCTTCTGGAAATTTCGCCGGATACAATACTAAAACCACGATAATTATTGTTGGTTTTGGTTGTTACGCCCCAACCACTATTATATGTTAAATAATAATTACCGGAACTGAATGTATAAGCGCGCAGGTTATTATTATAATTATACGTCCAAGCAGTTGCATCATTTATGCTTGTAACATAAGTTAAATTTCCACCAGACAGTTTCAAATACGATCCGTCTGTCACTTGTATGTAATAACTATTTCCTGTTACCGGAGATGTAACAGTTTCGCCCGTGTATACAGTGTTAGTTACTTTATTCGCAGATACACTTGCTACAGTTTGGTCATCGACTGTCACGGTTGTGTTGCTTGAATTCTCAATCTGCCGTGTCACGCTTTGACCGACACCCACAGTCACATTGACCGTGTTCGCCGTTGTTGCGGTATCGTCCGCCGACACCACCACCGGCATAACCCCCAGCATCATGCTGATCACCATCAGCACGGCCAGCAGTCTTCTCATTTTTTTCATGGATTTTTCCTCCTTGAATCGGAAATTTTGATTTATGTGCAGAATTGTCTTCGCAATTCGGAATTCTGTGTCCGTGGGCACCGCCACGGGTGTCCGTTGGCTACCGTCATGTGCGCTGTCTGTCCGCTTCGCGGCGGAGGGCGGCGACGGTTTCGCAGAGATAGTGCGGGATGCCGCCAGGGGTACCGGTCTCGGCGATCGCCATTGCGGCGCAGGCGTGGCACAGCTCCCAGTCGGGGCAGTCGGTACACACGCGCGACAGCTTCAGGGCGGCGCTTTTTTCGCGTATTTCGCGCCAGACCTCGGAAAACGGGCGATCTCTGACCTCGACGGCGGGTGCAGGCATCATGCCGCACGGGGTGACAAGGCCGTCCCAGGTGACCCAGAACGAAGCGTTTCCCGCCCGGCATCGGATGTGTCCGTCGATGGGATCGACACAGGATTCGTCAAGTCCCGGCGGTGCGATGGTGCCGTTTCGGATGCTTTCCAGAAATTCCCGGCATCCGTCCTCGCCGTACTGGTATCGGCAGACCTCGATCTGCTGTCTCGCCGCCTCCTCCGGGGAAAAACGGTCATTCTGACCCGTCATCGCGCTGTCCCTGCGCACCGGCGGGAACATATACGTATTGACGACACAGATGAGGTCGCGCTCTTTGGCGTATTCGATGATTTTGGGTGCATCATGCACGTTGTGCGGGGTCAGTGAGCAGTTGATTTTGACTGGAATGCCGGCATCACACAGCAATTTTACTGCGCGATCCACCCGCTCAAAAACATGATCTGCACCGCAGAGCGCCCGGTAAGTCTCGTCCGATGCGCCGTACAGCGTGATGTTGATGCGCGACGGCGCATTCTGTTTCAGCCACGAAACGGTTTCTTCGTCAATGAGCGACCCGTTTGTATTGATGGATAAAACGAATCCCATCCCCGCCAGCGCCTCGTACAGCGCCCGGAAATCCCGCCACAGAAACGGTTCTCCGCCTGTTAAAAGGAGATACAGCATCCCCTCGTCCCGTGCCTCGCGCGCGATGCGCAGAAAATTTTCCTTTGTCATCGACGGCCGCGGATGTGCGGCGATCTCCGCTTTCGTTTTTCTTACATAACACATCTTGCAGGCGAAATTGCACGCCGGGGACACCTCAAATGTCCCGCTCAGCGGAATATTCTGTGCCGATGCACGGGAAAATAGGTAATCCGTCAGCGGCGACGTGGTCTGTATTTCGGTTTTCTGTGTGTCGTTCAGACGGATCCCTCCTCTTTTTGTATTCTTAAACCCGGTTTATAAATCCAGAATCTGCGTTTTCAGATACGAAACGGCGCTTTCATCTGGTCTGCACACAAAGCGGAACACCGGTACTTCTCCTGCCAGCATCCCCACAAGGTCGGCAAGATGCCCGGTATAATCCCCGTCCCACGGATTCTGCGCACTCTCCGAAAAGAGCGGCGTGAACGATTCTCGGACATTCAGCCTTACAGCACAATTTTCACTTCCCTGCGAAAGCACCGCGATGGCGTGGACGGGTGTCTGTTTCTGTTTCCAATATTCCGACGAACCGGCATACGGTGAGCCGTAAGCTGTCCACGTTCCGTTTTCATACCCCAGAATCGGGCGGTCTCCGTTGATGATCTCCGCGCCCGCATACGTTTCCCACAGCGCCGCCTGGGTCGATTTCCCGATTCCCGACGGGCCTGTGAAGAGAATGCCTTTGTCAAGCAGCGATGCGTGAAGCACAAGACGGTTTCTGTGCAGAAGCATGGATTCGAGGGAGATGTGGGTACAGGCAAGACGGACGGTTTCAAAACGGTCACGGTACGACGGTAAAAAACAAACTGTCTCCGTTCCGGCTTCCCAGTCCAGTCTTGTCACCGCATAAACGAAATCATCACATCTTTTATCAAAATACACGCGGGAAAATCCACCGTTTCCTCTGATGACCGAAAAATTATCATTGGAATATAAAACTTCGCCTAAAACCTCCGGAAGATGCGCTTCCTCGCGGAATGTGACCGTGAAATCCGGTTTTTGTTCCTTCTCACGAAAAGGCTGAAAAGATTTTCCATCTTCTATCGGAAATTCACTCCGGATGCAGAAAACGACATCGGAAATCCGATAATACTGATCCGGCATCAGGAACCGAAAATGCTTACCGAGGATCTGCTACCGTTGGTGTAGCAATAAGTTTCAATGATTTTTTCAGCTTCGCATACACCTTGATAAGCAAAAGAACCTTCTTCGATCGCCTGTGCGCCGATTCTGTAATGATCTTTTTGAACATGGCACTCTTGTAATTTCATGCTGTTCAACCCGATATGGCAATTATTTGCCACACTTGCCGACAGCTTGAAGCTCTCATACGTCAGTGTCGGTCTGACATAACTCTTTTTCATTGTATCTCTCCTTTTTCACACAAGCCCCAGTTCTCGGAGCTGTCCGAGGAATGCGCTGAGGTCTGCCTGCGCGGTCTCCCGGTCTGTGTCATATTCATCGAGCAGGGCGGAAACAAGCTCGTCCTCTGTCCGTTCTGTCTGCAATAAATTGTACAGAAGCATTGCGGATTCGCTTAAATTGATGATGCCGGTCAGCTGAAGTGCCGTTGCACCGGTCGGGATCAGGAGGTGTTCCCCTGCGATCTGACGGCTGACCAGATCCCCTTTTATCTGATATTTTTCCATAATATGCCCTTTCTCAATATGATTATATAAATAATACCACATTTTCCCGGAAAAGTCAATTCTTTTTTTTAAAATTATCCGATAATAACAGGATTTGTTTCAACCGGTTTCTCATACCATCTGTTGACGTTTATATTTGATTTTCGCGGCATCCATGAATGACTGTGTAGATTCCGCGTTTTTTTGTAAAATAAAACGCCCCGCAGAGCGGGACGCTTTCCTTTTGGTTTATTACTCATAACGGTATGAAAATCATACCGGAACCATTATTCGAGTGCTTCGAGCTGTTCGATAAACTGGTCGATGGCCTTCTGGGTCGCAGATTCTTTCTTTGCATATGCGGATGCAAAGTCGGTGTTGGATGCGGTTGCAAAGCTGGTGATGGTGGAGAACATGGAACCCCAGTTGAAGATCATGCCGAGGTCATACGCGCGCTGTGCGAGAATGATGTCGAGCATTTCTGCGGATTCCTCGTCGCGGATGTACTTGCCTTTGAGTGCGACATCGTAGTAAGCCGGTGTCAGCGTGTACTTGGAGACTTCTGCCATCGCTTCCATGACGGTACCGGTACGTTCCAGGTCGGCGGCTGTTGTCGGGATGGAATATGCGGTGCAGTTTGCGTAGGAATACGTATTGTAGTAACGGGTCTGGCTCTCGTCAAACTTGGGTGCGGGAACAACGCCGAAGTTGACATCATAGCCGCGGAATTTCGTGATGAGCCACATACCGCCGTAAATGAACAGTGCGTTGCCGTTGCCGAAGTGTTCGTTCGTGAAGCCGCATCCGGTCAGCGTACCGCTCGTGACGGTATCTGCAACCAGCGTGCAAGCCTTATCCTGTGTGAATTCCGTGACCTTGTCAAGAACTTCAACGGACTTGTCGCTGTATGCGACCAGAGTCGGAATATCGTCCGCATCCTTGTCGGTGATGCGCTGACCGCCGGCTGCCCACAGACCGTATTCGTTGTAGGATTCGGTGAGGAAGCCCCATTGGTCGGAGTTGTCCTGGACACCGTTACCGTCAACGTCTCTTGTGACCTGCTTTGCCATGTCGTACATCTTGTCAATGGTCCACTTGCCGTCCTTGACGAGTGTATAGAGATCCTCAAAGTCGTAATCTGCCGCGATGTCCTTGTTGAACATGACACACCAAGTGCCGTAGTTGTCCATGATGGAAATGTCGCCTGTGCAGAAGAACAATTTTTCCGCGATGGAAAGGTCCTTGTTGAGGTCCTGATCCCACCAGGTCTCGGTCAGATTCAGTGCATCGACGGTGTTTAAGTCGACGAGATAACCCTCGACTGCCATCGTTGCAAGCAGACTCAGACCGTCGGTGAAGATATCGAAATCGTCGCCGCCCGACATGATGGAGGTTCTGGCATCGACATACGGATTCTTGACCTTGTTTTCGGTGATTTTGATATTCATCGCATCTTCCAGAAGCGTATTTCTCTTGTAAACCGCATCATCGATGGTGTCACCGGTTTCGGCTTCCACCCAGACGTCGATGGTTTCCCAGTTGGGATCCTGCTCCGCACTTCTGTCCATGATGCGGAACTCATATCCCTGATAGTCGATGCCGTCAAGCTTTGCGATGGCGTTGTCCAGCGCCGCCTGTGTCGGGTCAACGGTCTCCTCCGGTGCAGCTGTGGTGACATCCTGTACGCCCGCGGTATCCTTTGTTTCTGTATTGTCCGCACTGCCGCAGGAAACTGCTGCGGGAATCAGAAGCATCGTCAGAAGCAATGCTGCTGTCCGGAAAGTATTGCGTTTCATAGTCGTGTATCTCCTTTTTCATTATATAATATCTGGTTATAATGACTTTCGCTTATTATGTTTATAATTATACTATCTTTTGCCAGGAATGTCAAGAGGTTTTTCATTAATATGTGAAATTTGCCGAAAAATATCAGATCATTTTTTCAAAAGCGAACCGCAGTCCCAGCGCCTCCGCGCGGCGGCAGTAGTCCCGCACACGGTCTCCGGGATATTCCGCGACACGGTGTCCGTCGAATCCAATGGAAATTTCCACACCGGAACGCCGCACGATGTCCTGCTGTTCCTCATCTGCAAAAAATTCCAGCATATACGGGTGCTCGCGGTAGCGGTGGATGGAATCGTGGCTGATGTTCATCTCCCAGAAAATGCCGCGCTCGCGCATCTTCACAAAATACGCATACGGGTCTTCCCCGATGCTCCGGATAAACCGGAACATATCGGTATGCGCGATGCCCGCCTTGCATCCACACCGTTCGGCAAACGAAAACAAGTCGCCGTGCGCGATGGAATTTGCAGGATTGTCCAGCGTTTCGATGAGACAATAATCAAAATACGACACATCCGCCGCATCGGGCAGAGCATACCGTCCGTGTCCGGTCAGCGTGCAGATTTCAATGCCGCGCAGGACGGTGATTCTGTCCTTGTATTTTTCGCGGATGAGGTTGATGTGGTCATAATACCGGCGGAGCGTTCTGTCGCAGTCGGGCAAAATTTCCATCTCTGCCGGCAAACCGAAAAACGAACCGGAATTGTACATGATGCCGTAATTGTGGTCGCAGATGCCGAACAGCGAAAGTCCCGCGTCAATCGCGGCTTCCACGGTCTCCTCCGGTTTATCGGCACCGCAGAAGGAATAATAGGTGTGGGAATGTAAGTCCTGTAACATGGGTGGAATCTCTTTTCGGGTGGAATTTTTTGGGGGTGGGGATGATCAAGGGCAATCTCTGTAGGGGCGCCCATTGGGTGTCCGTAACAAAAAGGCATGATGCCGTAATATTAGAGAAATGTGCCATCATTTATTATGAAATTGTCAAACGAAACGGTACCGCATACCGTTCGGTAACGGACGCCAAATGGGCGCCCCTACAGACATAATCTGAGAAATTGCCTTCGCTTTACCCCGCCTCGGCCTCCTGTGTTTTTCCGCCGCCGATGATGTTGTTGACCCAGACGCCTTTTTTGACAAGGATGAAGCCGATGACGCACTTAATCAGGTCAAGTGCCTGCACCGCCGCGTACAGCGGAACGATCGGGACAGCGGTAAAATGCGACAGGAAATATGCCGCGGGGAACGAAACGCAGCAGATGAAAACGCTGTCAAAGAGGAACGTGACAATCGTCTTTCCGCCCGTGCGCAGGGTGAAATACGATGCGTGCAGGAACGCGCCGAATGGCATATAGACCGCCAGAATGCGGATGATCTGCGCGGCTAAGTCACGCACGTCGTCCGTGGTGTTGTAGATCTGCGGGAACAGGGGCGCGATGACGAACATGACGGCACCGATGACAAAGCAGCAGGCGCAGGAGAATGCGATGAGCTTGCGGTCTCGGTCGACGGCTTCCTCCATCTTGCCCGCGCCGAGAAGCTGACCGATGATGATGGACACGGACGAGCCGAGCGCCAGATGCACGACGTTGAACAGATTGGAGATCGTGGAGGAAATGTTGGTCGCCGCAACGACGTGCTGTCCGCGGAACGAATAGCACTGCGACAGTGCCGCAACGCCGATGGACCAGAACAGCTCGTTCACCATCAGCGGCATTCCTTTCATGATGATGGAGCGCACCAAGGGTGCTGGAACTTTTGTCGTTCTGTACAAGGATACAGCAAACGGATTGCGTTCCTTGTGCGTATGCGTCCAGATAAGGACGATCGCCATCTCGACATAACGCGACAGCACCGTTGCGATCGCCGCACCTGCGGCACCGAGTGCGGGCGCGCCGAATTTACCGAAAATAAGGATATAGTTGAACGTCAGATTGACCAGCACCGCCGCGATTCCGGCGACCATCGGGACGAATGTCTCCCCCGTTTCGCGCAGGGTACTTGCGTAACACTGCACAAGGACGAACGGGAGCAGTCCCAGGAGCATGATATACAGATATTCCGTTCCGCAGGCAAGCGACCGCGCGGCATCCTCCGCCGAGCCCTCACCCTGCAGATACAGATTGACGAGCGGTTCCCCGAACGCGGCAAAAACGCCGATGCCGACGGCAAGAATCAGAAGTCCGGAATACAGCTTGAAGCGCATGGAATCGGCAACGCCCTTATGGTCGCCGCGCCCGAAGAACTGCGCAGTGAAGATGCCCGATGCCGAAACGCATCCGAACATACAGAGGTTGAACACGAAAACGAGCTGATTCGCAATGGCAACGCCGGTCATTTCCGTCGTGCCGACACGACCGACCATGATATTGTCAAGCAGTGAGACAAAATTGGTGATGCCGTTCTGGATCATGATGGGAAGTGCGACGGTCAGAACGTGTTTGTAGAATTGTTTGTCACCGATAAGTTTCCGGAGCATGGAATATCCTTTCTCTTGTGGGGTAAATTTGGATGATAAGCAGTATATAGTATACCACAATTGCCCGGAAAAATCAAGGATTTTCCGATTTTTCTGAAAAAAGAAAAGGACTGAAACAGTCCTTTCCAAAATAATACGGTTTATTCTTCGATTGCCGCCTTGCGCGCGAGAATCTCGTGAATGACCTCCGGCGGGAACTTCGGGCGGCGGTCGTAGGTGTACAGACCGTTCTGCTCCTGTTCGACGTCGGTCAGCTGCGTGTAGCAGTACGCGGAAATGCACGGGTTGTCAAGCAGAACGTCCGTCAGACCCTTGATGCGGGTAAGGAATTCTTCCTCGCTCTGCGGCGCGTTGCCGTAACCCCATGCGCCCTCTCCGAGACTCCACGCGATTCCGCCGTACTCGGAAATGAACGACAGCTCCTTTGCGGGAACGATGCCGATGTGATCCTTGTTCTTCGGCTGTGCGTTTTCCTTGAGCGGCTCGTAATTGTCGCGGAACGATGCGGGATCCTGGTTGTAGTCGTGCGCATCGACGACCTCGGTCTTGACGTGTACCCAGCCGGAGCAGTCGATGAACATACGGGTGGGGTCATACGCCTTTGTCATGTCGTAAAGCATTTCGACGAAGCGCGGATCCTGGTCGCGCTGGGTCTCGTTGAGCGGACACCAGCCAATGATGGCGGGATGGCTGTAATCGCGTTCCAGAATCGCAAGCCACTCGGGGAGGAAGCCTGCCCACGCGGTCGGCTTGGAAATATCCAGACCCCAGTTGCCGTGCTCGCCCCAGACGATATAGCCGAGACGGTCGCAGTGGTAAAGGAAGCGCGGCTCAAAAACCTTCTGGTGCAGACGCGCACCGTTGAAGCCCATTGCAAGGGAACGCTTGATGTCGGCTACAAGCTCCTCGTCGGTCGGCGCCGTCCAGACACCGTCCGGATAGAAGCCCTGGTCGAGAACCAGTCTCTGATAGACGGTCTTGCCGTTGATTAAGCACTTTCTGCCGTCGAACACGATGTCGCGCAGACCGAAATAGGAATCGACTTCGTCATCGCCGACAGTGATCTTCACGTCGTACAGATTGCCCTCGCCGACGTTCCACAGGTGCTTTTCGCGCAGCTTGATCATCAGGCGCGCGGAATTGCCGATGACAACGCCCTCGGCGCCGCCGGTCGGTTTGCCCTCAAAGGAGGTCACGCAGGAGACAGGCATACCATATGCGTTCTCGCAGAGGATCTCGCACAGCACTTCCCCGGCTTCGGCGTTCGGCGTGAATTTGACATTTTTGATGTACGCATCCGGCACTTCTTCCAGCCAGACGGACTGCCAGATACCGGTGGTACGGGTATAGGAGCATCCGCGGGAGTGGTATTCGTTGCACTGCTTGCCGATGGGCTGGCATCCGGAACGCTGGTCATCCTCGGCGCAGACGGTGATGATGTTCTTGCCGTCCTCGATCTTGTCGGTGATGTCGTGGACGACAGGGGTGGAACCACCGAAGTGTCTGCCGCAGGACTTGCCGTTGACGTAGACCTCGCACATAAAGTCGCAGGCATCAATGTGCAGGATGGTGCGGCGGCCGGGAACCTTTTTCAGTTCCACTGCGCGCTTATACCAGACAGATGCCATGAAGTCCTTGTGCTCCACGCCGGAAAGCTTGGATTCCGGGCAGAACGGAACGGTGATCTCGCCGGAAAGCGTTTCCGCGTTCGCAAGACCACGTGCGCGGCCGGACTTTCCGTTGTCGATCTCAAACATCCATGTGCCGTTGAGCGTGGTGTAGCTTGCACGGACGAGATTGGGGCGCGGGTATTCCGCGCGGGGTGTCGTTGTTGTCATATTGTTGAATCCTTTCTGTGGGATTTAATTTTCTTCACTGTCAGTCGGACAGCACCTTGTATCCGGGATGTGTCCGGTAAATGCCGACCTCGCCGTCGTCGAATCTTCCCTCGAGCTGATGCAGATGAGAAACGAGCAAAAAGCGGATGTCGTGTGCCGAGAAATAATTGAGGATGTGGTAAAGTCCTTCGGCACCCTCCTCGTAGGCAGTGGTCTGGAAGGTTTCGTTGAGCAGTACCATCGCGCCCTCGCCAAGCGAATCAATGACGGAAGCAAGCTCTCTGACCTCCTGTTCAAAGCGGCCCGCATCGTTGCCGCGTTCAAATTCCTTTTCCGCCTCGGAGAACTGCGTGACGATCTGTGCGCAGACAGGCAGTCTTGCATCGTCAGCCGGAATGGGCAGTCCCGCCTGTCCGAGCAGCTGTGCCGTACCGACGGAACGCAGATAGACCGTTTTTCCGGAGCTGTTCTCACCGAACACGATCATGCCGTGACGGGTGTCTTCCCTGCCCATGTCGTTGGGGATGACCGTCTTTGCGGCACCTTTTTCGGTTTCGCAGACGAGCATCAGGTCACGCAGACCGCGGATGCGCATCTCCGCACCCTCGGCAACCGACGGCCAGCAATACGGAACGCCGCGGAGCTTCAGGGTCTCGATATACTGCACCGCGATGATGTAGAAGCTCATTTCCGGCGCGATATAGCAGAACTTTTCAAAGATCTGGTCGGTGATGGCGTCGATCTGCTCGGCAAGCAGCTGGAGCGGAACGGCAATCAGCTTATCATAGGTGGTATCCTCATAAAGATAGATGCGCACGCAGGTTCCGCTGTCCGCTGTTTCGTTTTTGCGGAAGAACAAGAACCGGCGGTTATTTTCCTCGGGGTCCGTGATGTGCAGATATTTGTGCTCGATCATCCGGCATTCCTCGATCTGGCCGCCCTCGCCGATCTGCACGGAGAAGTCCAGAACATCATCGACACCCATGTTCTCAAACCGAGTGCAGAGCGCGGTCAGACGGTCAAACGCCGAGGAATTGGACAGTTCTCCCGCTTCCCGTGCCACGCGCTTCAGACCCGTCGCTTTGCACTCGTCGGTGTTGATGCGGTATTCCGCACAAAGGTCGGACAGGGAACGGACGAACGCAAGACAGCGTTTTAAGGTAACGGCGTTTGCCTGTAGGAGATTTTTCAGGGTCTGCGCGGATGCGCCGGCGGTGGAATTGTGGATGGAGCGCATCATCGCCTGCCGCTCGCGGTCGTGACCCTCTTTCAGACCGTTGAAGCGGTCGTAGAGGGAGGCGAAGTCGTTCATGAAATCGGGATGCTTTGCAAACACCCGCAGAATTTCCTGCCGGTAATCGACCATGTGCGATTTCAGACACGGCATGGAGACGACCGACAGAAACGCGCGGCGCATGGCATCATCTTCACTGATGGAAGCAAAGGTGCTGTCAAGGGACAGGTGGTATAAGGTGCGCGGGCCGATCTTGCCGGTATCGGGTTCGCCCGGGCTGAGGGCAGTCTTGGCACGGATGCCCTCGGGATAGAGAAGACTCAGTCTCATGCTCATGCGCCGACACCCCTTTCCGAAAGCGACACGCGGTCGAGTCTGTATTTCCGTAAAATATCATCCGCAAACGACGATGTGATACCAAAGTCGCGCACGATGCGGAACGTCCGGCGGTGATATTCGTCCTCTTCAATGACGGTATTGAGCATCGGCCAACCGCCCGCACGAACCTCGTGGAAGTGCGTGACGAATAGACCGAAGGTCTGCTTTTCTTTGATCTTCGATGCGGTGTCAAGGGTCATCTCGCAGCCCATTTTGTCGTCGGTGCCGCTGTATGTTTCATTGAACACAATGAACGTATCCGCATTGCAGGTGTTCAGCAGATAGTTGACACGCATCTGTTCTTCCTCCAGCCGTCCGCCGGAGGTGAAGCGTTCGTCCGCCGGGAAGTGTGTCAGTACCGACGTGAACGGATAAATTTCCGCATCCTCCGCGAAAATGGGACAGCCGCCCAGAAACAGGATCAGATTGATGCCGGAGGCACGCAGGTAGGTCGTTTTGCCGCCGCCGTTTGCACCGGTGATGAAGAAAAACGGTTCCTCCGCCGAAAAATAGGTGTCGTTGGGCACAATGCGGTCGGCATCTTTGATGAACAGCGAAATGTCGTAAACTTTTTTGGCAAGATACTGCCGTTTATCAGCAACGGTCGGATAGCACAGCGGAATGCCTTTCTCGTCCGCCTTTTCGCACAAGGCAAGCACGGAATAGAAGAAATCAAATTCCGCGATATAGGAGGACGGCGCATCAAACGGCAGGTCTTTGTATTTTTCGATATAGCTATCGCACTGCGCCATCTCGTCGGGATACAGCTCGGCAACGGCGTTGGAAATGGCATCGTTTAAGCGGATGCGCGTGTTTTTGCGCTCCGGGATGTCCAGTCCAAGCTCCTCTGCCGCCGTGACAAGCTCGTCATACACGGTCTGCGGGACGTCGTCGCGCGTCAGGAAATACCGCTCTCCCATCGAGAGGTTGCACTTCCCCGCGCGGGCAAGAATGGCTTTCAGCGATGCGATGTCTGCTTCCAGCGCACCCTGTGCTGACAGGATCTCGCGCCAGTAGGCGGACAGTGCGGCGAAGCGGGTAGAGTCCCCGACCTCGGACAGTGTGCCGAGCGTTTTGCAGATGGAAGCAAAGCCGGCAAGTGCTTCGGAAAACAGATACCGTTTTTCCACAGCAACCGCGCTTGCGCGCCAGAGCCGCACGGCACGCTCGTATTCTTTCAGTTCGACGTAGCACGCCTTGATGCGGGCGTATTTGTCCGGATCACGCATCAGACGGAAAATTTCCTGTCTTGCGATGATCTCGTTTTTCTTTCCGTCCGGTGTTTCGGCCGGGTGGGATAAGATGCGGATGGTTTTGTCCGACAGAAGCCGCCTGAGCTGTAAGTCATCAAAAGTCGTGTCGGGAATGGTCTGGCTCTGACCGACGGTCAGAATGGTTGGTGCTGTCACGTTGTTTCCTCCGGATTTGATTGGTTGTCAAGGCTCCGCACGCGGAATCAATCAGTTTCCACATGAGAGAAATCGTCAAGTTCCGCGCGGGCAAGAAACCGGCGCAGAGAGTATATCTGCATATCGTAATATCTGTCCCCCGCACCGCGCGGAATCTCTTTATCGTGTTTTGGGGAATCGCAGATCTCGATACATACGGGATGGATGAGAAGAATGCTGTGCGGATATGCCGTGTCCCACTTCTGCGGGATTCCCGCACGGAAATTGTACTGCGGCATCCGCCGGACCGTGCCGTCAATGGGAATGCGCGCAGATGCCGCCTGTCCGATAAGACCGAGATAATACCGGAAACGATACCGGTGCCCGTCGGAGAGGATGAGGGCGGATTTATGATATTTTACGGAAAACAGCTTGACGGAATAAAGACGCTCTCCCGTGTAAAGATGGAAGTCGCACGTTTTTCCGTTGTTTCCGCCAAGCCACCACAGGCGATGGGTGCCGTGTAGCTGCCAGCCGTGCTTTTTCACAGCGTTTTTCAGCCGGATAAGCAGACACACCCGTTTTGCAAATATGCGCAGATACGGAATGCCCCATGCAAGGAATAAAAAGAGGAGAAGCCAGAGAAGCAGTTTCATATGCCGATCCCCCAGATTTGTTATGGGCTACGGTATCATTATACCATAAAAGATTACAAAATGCAAGACTGTTTTCGGCGGTCTGCCGCATTTTTCACAAAAAAAAAACAACACCCGGACACAAGCGTCACACCGGGTGTTGTCAGGATGTCTTTATTTTTCAAGAAACCGGTTCAGCGGCACATGTACCGCTCTCGAAAACAGCTTCACGCACAGTCCCGTGCAGAACGCGGCGATGAGCGTTCCCTCACGGATGCCCTTTGCGGGAAACATATTCTTCGTACCTTTTTTGCAGGTCCGAGATCTGCTCCATGAACGGTTCGAGCTCCGTGGTATTCAACATATTCTGCAATAGCTTTTTGCATATCTGCTCGGTTGGGACGTCGCTGCGCGGCCTTGTGGAGTACAGAATTTTGGATTTCTGTTCCCTCTCGGATTCTGCCATATGCTTTTCTAATGCCGTAAGAATACGGGTGATATATTCTTCTGCCGTATCCGTTTGCCCAAGTTGAACGTATGTCTTTGCAATTTCGACATAGTCGGAAAGAAGCGGCGGATCATAAAAGCCCGCGTACTTACCGTCTAATATTGTTTCCAGCAGTGCGGCCGCCTTTTGATAATAAAATAACTTTTCTTTGGGCGGCATATCGGGAGTAATCAGCTGGCGTACCGAACACTCTGCAATATCAATCGTGTAAATGATGTTTTTCAGAACCTGTGATCTGTATTCTTCACCCTCCATGACGAATTTTGCATATACTTCTCGGCTATGGCGCAATGACGGCAGCTTTTTGTAATAATATTTTCCTTTTTCCCTGATATCGGGAGCCATCGATTCCGAGCAAAGTTGAAGCATGATCCGATAGATCTCATTGCGTTTATCGTCATCTGTACAACACTTCTCGGCGTGCTCCGCGAGAGAAATCATTTTTTCAACACGCGCTTTATCATACAGCTTTTTGCGATATACATGCAGCATTACATCTGCATAATTGCCGTAATGGTCGGGATTCAACTCTATTTCACGAATCCAAGTCTGATATACGCCTTCCCAATCCTCTTTTTCGTGGAGCGCATGAATTTTCTCGCCAAATTCCTTACGATGTTCAATACTCCAAACCAAATCCATATCGAACAAGGAATCGATCGAGCATTTGAAAAGCAGGGCGATTTGGGGCAGAAGTGAGATATCGGGCGACAGCAATCCCCGTTCCCATTTTGAAACGGTTTGCGAGGAAACGCCGAGGTGTTCCGCAACCGCCTCCTGTGTCATACCGTGAGCCACTCGCAATTCTTTCAATTTGTTCTTGAGTTCCATAATCATATTACAGCTTATTCTTCATCCAGTAATCATATTTCTTTTTACGATACAATAAAAGAAATGCAATATATGCCGCGCAGTCGAGCACAGCACTTAACACATATCCGACAAACGGGACATTGATCACGGATTCAAACATACACATAGGCGCAAAAACAAGTGCGGGAGCGGAAATCATTTTCTTTCCCTTTCCAAATACGACTTCATCGAATGTGTTCAGCGCAAAGCAAACCACAACGATTGAAATCATGCAGATGAGCATTTGGGATTCCCGCTTCAGAATCAACCGAAAATCATCTGTGAAAGAAATATATTCTTTGTCTTTGTAATCGGAGACAATTTCGTCCTCACCAACAGAGTTTCTGATTTTCGATTTATAAAGCAAGAAAAAACCGAATGCAGCGGTTGTCATCAGCGCGATCAGAAAAAATTTTAATATCTGATTTTCAAGAGTGCTTAAAATTGCGCCCCAGACAGCATACAGTGCAAGATATGCTGCCAAGGTGATGATTGAGGAAACCGTAATATTCCAAAGTGTTCGTTTCATAATTTTCTCCGTAAGGTTTTCGTTGGCTTCATTGCAAAAAGCATCGCTTTTTGTTTGCTTACGATATTATATCACAAATCGGATTCATTGTAAACAGACAATATGGCACACGATGGTGTCTGTTTCATATCAGCAAGCAGCGTTGAAGAAATCCCACAAAAAATTCTTTCAAAGAAAAATCAGCACAAATCTTTATTTTTCAAGAAACCGGTTTAAGGGAATGTGTACCGCCCGCGAAAACAGCTTCACGCACAAACCCGTGCAGAACGCGGCGATGAGCGTTCCCTCACGGATGCCCTCGATCCGCCCGCCGAACAGGACAAGCGAAAGCACGGCGGAAAACGCGACGATGCCGACGTCAAACGCAATCTTGACGTTGCCGAATTTCCGTCCCGTAACCGCGGCAAGGGTGCGGACGAACGCTTCCCCGGCGTTCATGATGACGTTTGCGGCAACGGACAGCGAAATGCCGAAACCGAGAATGACAACACCCAGAACGACCATGACAAGCTGCATCGGGTAAGAATCCACCGGGACGAACGATGCAATCCACATTCCGAAGTCCGTGAAATATCCGAACAGAAACGACAGCGGAATCTGCAAAAGCTCGATTGGACGGAATTCACGGCGCAGAATGACAATCTGTCCCGCGACCAGCGCGAGATTGGTGACGATGAGCCATTCCCCGATGGAGAAAAACGGAAACCGCAGGGAAAGGACGTTGGCAAGCGAAGAAATGGGCGAAACGCCGAGCGCGCCCGTCTTTGTGAACGCGACACCGATACCGGAGAACAGGAGGCTGATGATGAAGAGAGTGTAGCGTTTGGTGAGTTCTTTGGGGGACATGATGATGAGACCTTTCGGGGGAAATATTATTGTCAACCCAAGGGGGTGATGCTGATATTGCATTGCGCAATGCAATCAAATGATTTTGTAGGGGAAGCAATCTGCTTCCCGCGGATCAGAAAATCTCTCGCACTGTTGAAAGATTTTCATATCTGTCCGGAATGTTATTCCGGAATGTTATTGGGAAAAATATTGATATAGCGGAAGCCTTTTGGTTTTCAGAGAATAGTGAAGAGTGATGAATGAAAAGTGAAAAAATGAAAGTTGTATAATATAAGTGGACAAATCGAAGAGTTAGTGGTATAATTAACTTGAAAGAGGTGAGTCCATTGAAAAGGACGTACAGCAAGGAGTTCAAAATCAAGGCGTGTG
>JAFUPC010000114.1 GCA_017481495.1 Clostridia bacterium | reverse complement strand
GCCGTTGGCAAAGTAGGTCTTTGCCATCATGATAAAGGTCTCGATACCTTTGTCCGTCGCAAACAGCTTTTTGTCAAACTTCATCTGCGTGACAAAGCCGGAGCAGGCCTCGGTCTGGTTGTAGCACATCATCGATTTGAGCGCCGCCGTCGGACCCTTGACGTCACATCCGGGTACTGCCGCAACACTGTCGGCAAAATTCGCATCTCCCGAATGGCGTCCGTTGGGAAGGGCTCCCGTCGCGCGTCCGTTGTTCGCCGCACGGCTGAAGGGACTGCATCCGCCGGTAAACACACCGCCGCGGAAGGTGTTCTTCGTCTTCAGATACGCAAAGAAGTGATCGACGATGGCGGCACACAGATTGTCCACATCGGGAATGTCGTTGCCGAACTTCGGTGCGTTTTTGCAGTCGCGCCAGAGCTGTTCGTGACCCTCGAAGTTGTCTTCCAGTGCGACAATCATTTCGTCCATTGTATACTTCTTCTGCTCAAATACGAGTGTTTTGACGGCATACAGCGCATCGGCAGTATCGGCAATGCCCTCGGCAAGCACCTGTCCGTGACCGTAGAGCGGACCGCCCCACTTGTAGTCACGTCCCTTTTCAAGGCATCCCTGAATGATGCAGGAGCGAAGCGGATTCGGGTTGAAGCGTGCAAACGTCTCCTGTGCCGCATTGGACATGCGGATGCAGGCATCGGTCACGTGCTCCATCTGCTGATAGAACAGGGAGAGGAATTCCTCAAAGGTCTTGCAGTCGCGCGGGTCGCCGTACTGGTTGGAGATAAGCTCGATACCGCCCGATGCAAAGTCGTAGCCGTTGTGCATGGTGAACTCGAGTACCTTACCGAAGTTGACCTCGCCGTCCTCGAGTCCCATGTGGGACTTGCCCATGATGTCGATCTGGTTACAGCCGTTCATGCAGTAGTCGTGACTGTCCTCTGGCGTGATGCCGATGGACTCAAGTGCCGTGCAGACAACCTCATCGTTGTAAATGGCAGGAAGTCCGATGCCCGTCGCAATACATTCCGCCGCCGCACGCCAGAGTTCCGGAGGTGTATTTCTGTGGACACGCATTGTCAGGTTCGGTGTCTGATAACCCATTTTCGTGACAAGCTCGAGCACCAGATAAGAGAGTTCGTTGGTTTCGTCGTTCCAGTTTTCGTCAGAACCCGAAATACAGACATTCCAGCCGCGCACGTTGTGCATGCCCTCCAGGAATCTGTAAACCATTTCACGGCTTTCCTCAACCGTACTTGCGTTATAATAATCGATCATGAACTGATCGTAGCGACCGGGAGAATCGACACCGTCGAGCGTGAACAACATCCAGAACATCATTGTCGCGGAGTACATATCATACGCCGGTTCCATCGGAACACGTGCAAAGGTTTCGGCAATGCGTGTCCATTCAGCACTTCTTTCGCTGTCGGTCAGCGCATTTGCCGCCGCCATTTCACGGATTCTGCCACCGACAATGTCAAGCGCGTCCATCGCATCCCGACAGCCGTTGTAGAAGCCGTCCTTGCCGGGATTTTTTGCGCGGCATTCCTCAATCAGTGCGCGGATGCCGTTTGTGCCCATGTGCAGATAACGGTCGTAGTCGGGATTGGAGTGACCGCCCCAGTCGCCGCCCCAGCATGCCATGGACGCACGCAGTCGCTTGTCTACGTCGGTTTTTGCGCGGTCTGCACGAGGTCCCCAGCAGATCGGAAGAATTTCATCGCGGATGGATGTCAGATCATCTTTGCACTCAGGATATTCTTCAATAAGTCGGTTGAAGGTGCCTTCATCAAAGCTGATACCGCCACCATAAATATACGAAAATGCGCCATTGTAT
>JAFUPC010000113.1 GCA_017481495.1 Clostridia bacterium | reverse complement strand
ATGGCCGCGGAAGAACCTGCGCCGCCGCCGCCGATGATCAGGACATCCACATCATATGCGGGATTCGACAGATCCACATCCTCCGCCTTGATGCGGCTGTGTGCCTGGAGCATCTCGCACAGTTCGTGCGGGACCTTTTCTCCTTTGTTCGGGCCGAATGCGAGGGTGGAGAATTCTTCTTTTCTGTAGTCGGGGTGATAGGTGGCAAGCAGGTTTTCCTTTTCCTCTGCGGTCATGCGGGCAGGGGTGTAGGCAATGTTTTCCTCTCTGGCAGCTTCGACGAGCTTCAGGGATGCTTCATACTGACTGGGATACATCGTTTCTTAAACCTCCTTACTTTTCGATCTCGCGGTTGTTGTACAGTTCCTTCATCTCGGAAACGGGCTTCTGCATGAGCGCTTCAAGCAGCTCCGTGAAGGTGCCGTCCTTGATTTCCTGTACCCGTTCGTCCAGATGTGCGGACTTCGGCGCGAGATATTTGCCGTTGAGACGGCGGGCGAGCATTGCCACCTGCGGATGGGAGATGCCTGCCGGACAGCGGGAGGAGCAGACACCGCACATGACACAGTCAAAGGATTCCTCCGCACACTTTTCGTACTCGCCGCGCTGGGCATATGCGATGTACTGCATGACATTCAGCCCCTGCGTGCAGGATTTGGTGCAGGCATTGCATCCGATGCAGGCATAAATTTCGGGATACAGCTGCATCATGATCTGCTCGGTGGGCTTGATCTTTTCGATATCGTAGACCTGCTTGACCAGCGGGAAGAACGGCAGGGTCGCAATGTACATTCCCTCTTCCACCTTGGTCTGGCAGGCAAGACAGGTTTTCAGTTCGGTCTGACCCTTAATGCGGTAGATGGTCACACACGCGCCGCAGAAGCCGTTTCTGCATCCGCATCCGCGCACCAGCTGATAACCGGAATATTCCATCGCGCGCATGATGGTCAGGTTGTCCGGCACCTGGTAGGCTTTGCCGAACAGGTAGATCGTTACCATATTTTCCATGAAAATAACCTCATTTATTTCTTAATCGTATTCTTCCGGAAGCTCGTCCAGCTGGTCAAAGCGGAAGACAGGGCCGTCCTTGCAGACATATTTGTTGCCGATGTTGCATCTGCCGCATTTGCCGATTCCGCACTTCATGCGCATTTCCATCGTCGTGTAGACCTGATCCTTGGAAAAGCCCATTTTCTCGAGCGCCGCCAGCGTGAACTTGATCATGATGGGGGGACCGCAGATGATGCCGATGCAGTCGGTCGGGAAATTCAGCTCCGTGACGTAGTTGGGAACGAATCCGACGTGACCGTCCCAACCCTCCTGCTCGCGGTCGATGGTCAGATGGACGTTGATGCCGTCCTCTTTGCACCATTCGTTGATGATCTCCTGATAATCCACAAGATCATTCATCGAGCGGGAGCCGTAGACGATGTCCACACGGCCGTAACGGTCGCGGTAGTGGCGGACGTAGTTGATGACGGAACGCAGGGGCGCAAGACCGATACCGCCCGCGATAAAGAGCAGGTTCTGTCCCGCGAACGCCGTGTCAACGGGGAAAGCGTTTCCGTAAGGGCCGCGGATGGTGATCTGCTGACCGACCTCCATCGCGTGGAGCCAGTCGGTGAGACAGCCACATTTCTTGATGGAAAATTCCATATATTCCTCGTTGGTCGGGGAGGAAGTGATGGAGAACATCGCCTCGCCAACACCGGGGATGGAGAGCATCGCGCACTGCCCCGGCTTGTGGATAAATGCTTTTTTGCCGTCCGGCGTGACGACGCGGAAAGTCTTGACGTCGGGGGTGTCGATGCGGATATCCGTAGCGACACCGAGAACGGGAATGAGGGCTTCGGGACGGTTATTTGCTGCCATTGTCTTCTGCCTCCTCACTGAGTGTTTTCATAACCTTGACGATGTTCATCGAAATCGGGCAGGAGGCAAGACACCGTCCGCAGCCGACACAGCTGAACAGTCCGTCGTTGTTTGCGGGATAATAGACCAGTTTGTGCATGAAGCGCTGGCGGAAGCGCTGCATCTGGGTCAGACGCGGCTGTCCGGCAGACATCTTCGTGAATTCGGAATACATACAGCTGTCCCAGCAGCGGAAGCGGCAGACGCCGTGACCGGTATCGAAATCCTTGATGTCGTAGCACTGGCAGGTCGGGCAGACATAGGTGCAGGTGCCGCACGCAAGACAGGATTCGGAAAGGCTTTCCCAGCGGGGATCATCAAAGAGCTTGTCAAGCTTGTCGCCGCCGAATGCTTCGGTGGAAAGGGACGAAAGCGGAAGCGCCTTCATGCGGGAGGAGATCAGTTCTTTCTGTTCGTTCACAGTGGATTCCTCACAGTCCGCAAGGAGATCGCCGAGCTTTGCGAGCACCACTTCGCCTTTTTCGGTCTTTGCATCGAAATATACATCGGTCTCCGTCATATAGCAGGAAACATCGCCCTGCGGTTCGGAGGGGTCAATGCCGAATGTCGTGCAGAAGCAGGTCTCGGCGGGTCTGGTACAAGCCATCGTGAAAACGATACCGTGTGCGCGGCGGGAGGCGTAATAGGAGTCAACGGGTTCCGACAGGAACACGCGATCCAGCACGTCAAAGCTCTTGTAGTCACACGCGCGGACACCGAACAGGATGAAATCCTCGTGCTCTTCGCGCGGGTCGATGATCTCGATGTTCTTGCCGTCCACCTTGAAGTTGACCAGATTTTCGGTCTGCGGGAAGAAGAAGTCCTTGGCGCTGCGGACAGTGTTCAGCGCGGTGCTGTAGATCATGCCGTCCTCATACTTCGTATACTTTGCGCGGGTGTCCTTGCCTTTTCCGTTGACCGGAAGATACAGCGGTGCAACACCGGAAAGTGCTGTAAGTACGGTATTCAGCGCGGAAACGGGACATTTTTTCATCATTTGTCACCTCTTTCCAGAACGTCTGCGGCTTCGGGGTCTTCGGTCTTGTAGTTGACCAACGGCGCGCGGGAGCCTTCTTCGGCACCTGCCATATAATCGCCGTAATTGCGGTCAATATCGTAAATGAACTTACGGTTCAGAAGATGCAGGGGGATGTTCTGCGGGCAGACACGGGAGCATTCGCCGCAGTCGGTACAGCGTCCGGCAACGTGGAACGCGCGGATGATGTGGAACATCTTTTCCTCATAGCTGTCGGAAATTGCCTTGTTCTCCACACCGGATTTCGGGTTGTCAAACACGCACTTTTCACAGGTGCAGGCGGGACAGACGTCGCGGCAGGCGTTGCAGCGGATACAGCGGGACAGCTCATTCTGCCAGAACGCAAAACGCGCGTCCTCACTCATGGCTTCCAGTTCTGCGACCTCGTCAAACCGATGGGAATCAACGACATCGCCGTTCTCGCCGAGCATTTCGTCATAAGCGACGACCTTTTTGCTCTTGCAGTGCCGGCAGCGGTCGGGAAGATTGTCCGCATAAGGAAGAATTTTGTCGCCGTCATACAGGGTATGAATGACGAGATTATCGCCATCCCGTTCCGCGGAAACGAGTCCTTCGGGCGCGAGTGCCTTTACGGTGGATGCGTCCATCATACCGTCACAGGGAATGCCGATGGCATAGACCTTTTCGCGGTCAAAGCGGTGCTCGGTCAGAAGCTGATTGAACGAGTAGCTGTCGCAGGGCTTGAGGAACACAAGCACTTTGCCCTCTTTCGCGGTTTCTTTGATGAGATATTTGGAAAAGTTCGCACCGGAGAAGATGTCGTAAACGAAATCCTTTTCCATTTCTTCGGCAGATTCAAACACTGCCGGGGTCACGTCATAGGCAAATTCGCCCTTTTTCCAGCCGAGAACACGGCTGACTTCTCCGGAGGCGAGCAGAGCGGAAGCCTTATCAAGCAGGGTTTCGCGGGTTACTGTTTGCATCTTAAATCCTCCAGTCTCTTGTTGGGGCCAAGGGCCTTGACTTTTTCGGCGAAGTCCTGCATGGTTGCGGCGAACTTCGCACCCTCTGCGGCGGAGACCCATTCCACGCGCGTGCGTTCCTTTTCAATGCCCAGATAATTGAGCATGGAGAACAGCATCGCCATTCTGCGGCGGGTGTAGTAGTTGCCGGAGGTGTAGTGGCAGTCGCCCGGATGACAGCCGCACAGGATCACGCCGTCCGCTCCGCGCTGGAACGCACGGAGAATGAACATCGGATTGACACGGCAGGAGCAGGGGACACGGATGATCTTGATGTCCGCCGGATACGCAAGCCGGTTGTTGCCCGCAAGGTCAGCACCCGCGTAGGAGCACCAGTTGCAGCAGAACGCGACGATTTTCGGGCGGAATTCTTCGTTTGCGACGATATTCGATTCGTTTACTTGCATATTGCGTCAACCTCCGCCATGATCTGATTGTTCTTGAAGCCGTTCAAATCCATCGCACCGGACGGGCAGGCAACGGTGCAGGCGCCGCATCCCTGGCAGACCGCCGGGTTGACGGATGCCACGCGGCGCACCTTCGTGGTACGGTCGGGCATACGGAATTCTTTGTTTACATAGGTGATGGCACCGTAGGGGCAGACATTTGCGCAGCTCGAACAGCCGTTGCACATGAGTTCATCGGACTGTGCGACACACGGGTTGCCCTTGAGCGTATTCTTGGACAGAAGCCCGATGACCTTTGCCGCCGCGGCACTTGCCTGGGAGACAGTTTCGGGAATGTCCTTCGGCCCCTGGCACGCACCGGAGAGGAAGATACCGGCGGTCGGGGATTCGACGGGACGGAGCTTCGGGTGCGCTTCGGTGAAGAAGTCGTTGGTGTCCATCGACGCGGTCAGCATCGTTGCAAGCGGACGTGCGGACTTGTCCGGTTCGATTGCCGCGGCAAGAACCACGAGGTCTGCATCGATGTGGAGCTGACGGTCGGCAAGCAGGTCGGATGCCTGAACCTTTAACTTGCCGTTTTCGGGTGTGACTTTGCCGACCATACCCTTGATGTAGTGAACACCGTATTCCTCAACGGCACGGCGGTAGAACTCGTCAAAGTTCTTGCCGGGGGTACGCACGTCGATGTAGAAGACGTAGACTTCGGTGTCCGGATACTTGTCGCGGACGAGCATCGCGTGCTTTGCCGTGTACATACAGCAGATCTTGGAGCAGTATTCCTTTCCCTTGCCTGCGCAGGATGCACAGCGGGAGCCCACGCACTGTACGAAGACGATGGTGTGCGGGTGTTCCCCGTCGGAGGGACGGAGCAGCTTGCCCGCAGTCGGGCCTGCCGCGTTGGTCAGACGTTCAAATTCAAGAGACGTGATGACGTCCTTGGACTGACTGTATGCAAATTCATCGAATTTTTCGACGGAGATGGGGTTGTAACCGGTCGCCGCAACAATCGCACCGTAATCCTCTTCGATGATCTGGTCTTCCTGCTTATAATCGATGGCACCGGCGGTACAGACCTTGGCGCAGACACCGCACTTGCCGTTTTTCAGCATATTGCAGTAATCGGGGTCGATGACCGCGACCTTCGGCACAGCCTGTGCAAAGGGAATGTAGATGGCGCGGTGGTTGTCCATGTTCAGGTTGAACGCATTGGGAACCTTCTTCTGCGGACATTTTTCGGTACAGAGACCGCATCCGGTGCAGACGTCCTCATTGACAAAACGCGCTTTCTTGCGGATCTTGACATGGAAATTGCCGACGAAGCCGCCGACCTCTTCCACCTTTGCGTAGGAAATGATGCGGATGTTTTCGTTCTGTGCGGCATCGACCATTTTCGGGGTCAGAATGCACGCGGCACAGTCGAGAGTCGGGAACGTCTTGTCCAGCTGCGCCATTTTGCCGCCGATGGTCGGTTCCTTTTCCACGATGTCAACGGGATAACCCGCATCCGCGATATCAAGCGCGGTCTGGATGCCCGCGATACCGCCGCCGATGACGAGCGCACGCTTGGTGACCTTCGATTCACCGGGGGTGAGGGGGGTGTTCAGATGCACCTTGGCGATGGCGGCCTTGGCGAGAATGATGGCCTTTTCGGTACCCGTGGGCATATCCTTGTGAACCCAGGAGCACTGTTCGCGGATGTTCGCGATCTCGACCATGTAGGGGTTGATGCCTGCGTTTGCCGCAGTCTTGCGGAATGTGGCTTCGTGCATACGCGGGGAGCAGGAGCAGATGACAAGTCCGGTCAGCTTGTGTTCCTTGACCGCGTCAATGATCATGTTCTGACCTGCCTGCGAGCACATATACTGGTAGTCGGTGGAGAAGACGACGCCGGGCTCCAGCTTTGCCGCTTCGGCAACCGCATGGACATCGACGGTCGCGGCGATGTTCGAGCCGCACCAGCAGACAAATACGCCGATTCTTTGCATTGTATGTGGTTCCTCTCTTTCCTTATTTCATATATTTGCGCAGAGCGGAGACGATCGCCTGCTGCGGCAGGTCTTCGTCAAGCAGTGCGGGGATGTCGTCGGGGGTCATATGATTGGCACCCTGCGGACGGGTGACTGCCGCACAGAGCGCTTCGATGAGCTTTGCCGGCTCCACGCCGCGCGGACAGCGTTCCACGCACGCAAAGCAGGAAAGACATTTATACACCGATTCGGAGTGCAGAAGCGGCTCGATGTTGCCGGTCTCGACCATGTAGACGAACTGGTGCGGATGGTATTCCATCTCGTCGTATGCGGGGCAGGTGCCGGAGCATTTGCCGCAGCGCATACATTTTTTCGGATTGACACCGCTTGCACGGAGGATCTGTTCCCGCAGAGCGGCGGTTTTATTCTTTTCCATATATTCCTTTCCGGTGGAATTGTGACTGGTTTGATGCTTCAAATCGCAGTCGTAAGACTGCGAAAGTCACAAAACACATCTGAAAATTTATTTTCAGATTTTACTCCTTGATGCCGAGCGCTTCTGCAAGCAGTTCGGTGAAGTAGACGACGGGAAGATCGTTTTTGCCATTTTTGTCAAGATTGTATTTGCACAAGGGACAGGCGGTGACGAGCAGATCGGCTCCGTTCACGGATGCGTTGTCAAGCACGGCCGTGCTCTTTTTTGCGGCGAGTGCTTTGTCTTCCAGTGTCATGTAGCCGCCGCAGCATTCGTTGCGCATCGCGTAAATGACAGGTTCGCCGCCGATGGCGCGGATGAAGTCTTCGAGGATCTGTGGATTTTCCGGGTCGTCCATTGCCATGACACCGGACGGACGGAGCAGAAGACATCCGTAATATGCACCGATCTTCTTTCCGGTCAGCGGATGCTTCACAGCCGCTTTTACCTTATCAAAGCCGACGACATCGCGGAGCAGTTCCAGATAATGATACACTTCGGTTTCTCCGTAATACGGCTCTGCCTGTCCCTGACCCGGCTGGGTGAGATAATGATTGACATGGGACGCAAACTCCCCGTCGTCCTGCATCGCCGCATTGGTCTGCTTTATGACATTGTGGCATGCGGAGCAGACGGAGACGAGCGGCTGTCCCGCATCGCGCGCGGCGGAAAGCGCACGGACGGCGGAAAGCTTGGATGCGATCTCGTCACGGGATGCGTTGAACACGCCGCCGCAGCACTGCCATGCGGGGATCTCCTCCAGCGTGATGCCGAGGACTTCCGCGCATTTCCGTGCGTAGACATCCAGCTGTTTTGCTTTGGTTTTCAGCGTACAGCCGGGGAAATAACTGAATTTCATAATGATCCTTTCCATATTGATGGCAGAGTTTGTTTCATCAAACCATCAGTTCGGGGTGGAATACTTCGTCGAACTTTTCTTCCGTTAAGAATCCGAGTGCAACGCAGGCTTCTTTGAGGGAAATGTTTTCCTTGTATGCCTTCTTTGCCGTTTTTGCCGCGTTTTCGTAGCCGATGTAGGGGTTCAGCGCGGTGACGAGCATCAGGGAATTGTGCAGATTGTGGTGCATCTTTTCGCGGTTTGCCTTGATGCCGACAGCGCAGTTTTTGTTGAACGAAACGATGGCTTCGGAAAGCAGTCTGACGGACTGCAGGAAGTTATACGCGCAGACAGGCATGAAGACATTCAGCTCAAAGTTGCCCTGGGAGGCGGCCATGCCGACAGCGACATCGTTGCCCATGACCTGGACGGCGACCATCGTGACCGCTTCGCACTGGGTCGGGTTGACCTTGCCGGGCATGATGGAGGAGCCGGGTTCGTTTTCGGGGATCGTGATCTCGCCGAGACCGTCACGCGGACCGCTTGCCAGCCAGCGCACGTCGTTGGCGATCTTCATCATGTCTGCGGCAAGTGCCTTGACCGCGCCGTGTGCGAAGACCAGCTCGTCCTTGGAGGTGAGTGCGTGGAACTTGTTGGGCGCGGTAACGAACGGCTTGCCGGTCAGGTCGGCAACCGCCTTTGCAACGGTTTCCGCAAAGCCCTTGGGCGTGTTCAGACCCGTACCGACGGCAGTACCGCCGAGTGCCAGCTCATAAAGGGGCTTGACAGCGAGCAAAATCAGCTCACGGTCGCGTTCCAGAGAGCTTCTCCAGCCGCTGATCTCCTGGGAGAACTTGATGGGGGTCGCGTCCTGCAGATGGGTTCTGCCGCTCTTGACGACGTCGTCGTTTTCCGCTTCCAGACGCTTGAACGTCTCGATGAGCGCATCGACGGCGGGAATCAGCTTGTCTTCCAGAGACAGCACCGCGGAAATGTGCATTGCGGTCGGGAACGTGTCGTTGGAGGACTGGCTCATGTTGATGTCATCGTTGGGATGCAGAAGCTTCTTGCCGGCGATCTCGTTGCCGCGGTTGGCGATGACTTCGTTTGCGTTCATGTTGGACTGCGTGCCGGAACCGGTCTGCCAGACAACGAGCGGGAAATGACCGGACAGCTTGCCGGACAGAACTTCGTCGCAGGCGGCGGTGATGGCGGAAAGCTTTTCGTCCGTCATCTTTTCGGGCTTGCAGGTGTGGTTTGCAATGGCTGCGGCTTTTTTCAGATAGCCGAATGCGTGAATGATCTCTGCGGGCATCGTTTCAATGCCGACGCCGATCTCAAAGTTTTCGTGGCTGCGCTGGGTCTGAGCTGCCCACAGACGGTCTGCGGGAACCTTCATTTCGCCCATCGAGTCGTGTTCAATACGATATTCCATGTGTTCTGATTCCTTATATAATATATATTAAATATTGATAGAATTGATGATTTCCTTGAGACATCCTGCACTCTTCTGTAAGAGCTGAAGCTCATTGTCCGCAAGCGGCGGGAGAAGTTTGCCCGAAACACCGTCGCGGTTGACGGCGCAGAGGACGGAGAGGCAGACGTCATCGATGCCGTATTCGCCGTTCATCATCGTGGAGACGGTCATCGTGGTGTCTACGGTGGAGAGAAGACATTTGACAATGTGGCAGACGGAAACGGAGACCGCATAAAACGTCGCGCCCTTGCGTTCAATGACACGCGCACCGGACTTGCGGACATAATTTTCGATTTCCGTGTGATCAAGCACCGGATAGAGATTGTCAATCCCGGAAACGGAGGAACGGTAGCTGTCAACCGGGATGTTGGAAATGTTGGCAAGCGACCACGGAATAAAGGAGGAGTCACCGTGTTCACCCATGACATAGGCATGAACATTCTGCTGGTTGATGGAATAATATTCGGACAGGCGCGCGCGCAGACGTGCGGTGTCGAGGATGGTGCCGGAACCGATGATGCGGTTGGACGGCAGACCGGAGCGCTTGAAAAACGTGTAGGTCAGAATGTCAACGGGATTGGAAACGATGATGTAGTTGGCTTCCGGCGCATATTTCGTGATTTCCGGAATGATGCCCTTGGTGATGTCAACGTTGATTTGGGCGAGATCCAGCCGGGACTGACCGGGCTTGCGTGCAACGCCGGAGGTCAGAATGACAATATCGGAGTCTGTGGCATCCTGATAGGAGCCGGCATAAATAGAGCTGGGGGCACAGAACGGAAGACCCTGACGGATGTCCAGTGCTTCACCGAGTGCCTTTTCCTGATTGATGTCAATCATGACAATTTCCGATGCCGCGCCGGTAACGGCGAGTGTGTATGCGATGGTTGAGCCGACACTGCCTGTGCCGATGATGGTGATTTTGCTCATGTTACTCCCTTGCCTCTCCATGGTGACGGTCGGAACGGTACACGGGAAAGGCATCCTTTCATTGTGATAATCGGGGGGGTTGAATCCCCGGAGGACCCGGTTTTTTGGGGGGCCGGTGCCCGGAGATTTCCGGTTTTTGTTCCTTTTGGGGGCGTTTTTGCGAAAACCATTTTACCCATATTATATTATAGCGGATTTTGCCGGATTTGTCAATCAAAATACCGCAATTTCCAGCTGTAAATAATCGTGCAATCTGTCAAGAATTTAACAAAGTGGAATTCTCTGTAAGGCTTGCATCGGGCGAAAAAATGTGAAACCTGCGCAAAGATAACACATTCTCTGCACAGATTTCACAAACTTCAAATTTTTTCCAATTTTTTCAAGGTATTAGCAGACAAAGCCCGTTAAGAAAATAACGAAGATTGACAAAAACTGTTCTTATCCGGGTTCGCCGTTTTCCCATTTGCGGCGCACTTCGTCGTAAACGCTGTCCGGGACGGGAATGCTGCGGTTTGCCTGCGCGGCGTTGTTGGGAACATACATCTCCCCGGCGGATTCGCGGAATGTGCAGAAGGTGTCCCCTCTGACTGCATCGCGTTCTTCTTTGAGGCGCAGATTCGGGATGGCAATGCGGCGGTTGCCCTCCAGAATGGAGCGATAGCCGAGAATGCCGGGAATGCACATATCGACTGCGGAATAGACGTCGATGATGTTGGACTTCGCATCCGCATCGCCGAGCAGGGCGCGGACAAAGTACCATGAGGTGAAGAAGTCGCTTCCCCAGTGACCAGAGGAGCTTTCCGCCGCATTGTTTGCGAATTTCGGAACGTATTTTTCCCAGTCTCCGCGGTCGTTCTGACCGTGCTCTTTGTATACATGGAGCGTGCCGCCCTCGTAGTGGTCGGTCTCCATCATGCCGCTGTCGCCCCACATCCGGTAGTTGATGGAGTGGCCTTTCAGGCACATATCAATGCTCTTGACGAGTGCGCCGTTTTCCAGCGTGACCATGAGCGTTCCGGCGGAACCCGCTTCCCAGCCGAGATTGCGCATGAACGGCATATTGCGCGTTTCAAAGCCGTTGACGTATACCGGGCGCAGACCCGTTGCGTTCAGAATCGGCCCCAGCGAATGCGTGCAGTAGAAAACGGAGGACATCCGGTTGCGCCAGTGGTCGCGTTCCCCATAGGTGATCTGCGGCCAGATGGCGGAGCAGTCGTGGATGTATTCGCCCTCTGCCTGCATCAGCTCTCCGATGTCACCGGCACGGTAGCGGCGGCGCATCTCATAAGTGGTGTTGAAGAAGCAGTAGTTTTCGGCGTAGGAGTACATCTTGCCGGTCTCCTCGACCGTTTCGATCAGCTCCACGGCCTCCGCAAGCGAAGCGCAGGTCAGCACCTCACTCATGATGTGCCTGCCGCTCCTCAGAAGACGGATGCCGAATTTTGCGTGTTCATGCGCATAGTTTGCCATGACGACCGCATCCATGTCGTGCTGAAAAAAGTCCTCAAAATCGCGGTACAATGCGATCTTCACGCCCTTTGCATCCGCAATCTGCTGACACTCGTCCAGAAGCGGCTGATATTTGTCGCAGATGGCGACGACCTCCGCATCGGGATTGTTCAGCATTTCATTGATCATTGTCTTGCCGCGCCCGGCACCGAAGACGCCGATTTTGATTTTTCCCATATGGATGGTTCCTTTCTGATGTGAAATAAAATGGAGTGATATTGATTATACCATAAAAAACGGAAAAATACAAGAAACTGTTTATTGCGTTCGCAAAAACCTTTTTGTTGCATTTGCAAAAACCTGTTTGCTGCGTTTTTTATTTCAGCACCACGTTTTCACCGACCGGAATCTCCGCCCGCTGTCCGTTCCAGATGAGCGTTCCGCCCGGAACCGTCGCCGATGCGGTGACAGTGCCGTTTTCATAAGAAACGGTCACGCTTCCCCGGCAGACCGGAACGACTGCGCGGAAGTTCTTGTAGCGACCGGGTGTCGGCGCGACGGTAAAGGTCTTGTAGGCAACATCGGTCGGCGTGACGCCGGCGACGAAGTTTCCGAGCAGGGCGATCGGGCCGGAACCCCATGCGTGACAGAGTGAGCAGCCGTATTCCGCACCGTACATTTCCAGATGCGCGCGCCCCTCCTTACGCGGGTCGAACTGTTCCCAGACGGAGGTTGCGCCGAGATCGAGCATTCCGCCCCAATAGCTGTCGATGTAATCCTGAATGCCGGTGACATCTCCCATTTTTCCGAGCGCCATCAGCTCAAAGAACTTAAAATACGGGGTTGTGATCGGATCGGCAAGCGTTCCCCGGAGCACACAGTCATAAATGCGCTTCTGCGTATCCGCATCCACGAAATCGTAAAGGATTGCAAAGATGCCCGCGTGGCGCGTGATGTGCTGTTTCCCGGAGGTATAGCTGTCGATGAAGCCGCCGCGTTCCGCATCCCAGAAGTCGCGCAGAATGGAGGCTTTCAGGGTCTCGGCGCGCATCGCGTAGTCGCCTGCCGGAATACCGTCGGAAATTTCCGACAGCTTTGCCATTGCGTTGTAGGTCTGCCAGAGGAGGATCTGCTCGGCGCAGAGCGGGCCGTTTTTGTCAAGGTCTGCCCAGTCGATGAAGATCCAGTCGCCGGGACGCTGTACCACATACCCGGTTTCCGCATCCAGACGGGAAACGATGAAATTGTACAGTGCCAAAAGGTCGTCCGCGATTACGTTAACAAAATCCTTGTCACCTGTCGACAGGTAATATTCCAGAACCGCAATGATCAGATACGCGGAATAATCGTTGATGGTGTTGATGTGCTGTTCATAGGGCTGTTTTCCGAGCAGTGCGCGGATGGTGCGGCGGATGATGGACGGCTCAAAATACAGATACCGGTTGACCATGAAGGACTGGTACGCATCGCCTGACCAACACCAGCGGTCGCGTTTGATGCCGTCAAGATAAAATTCGCGGCTGTTCAGATGGAACGTGCGGGAACAGATCTCCCAGATTTTTTCGATCTTTTCGTCGTCACAGGCAAAGGAAGCAACATCTTTTATGGGCAGATATTCGAGCTTCGCGGAAAGTGCGGGGAACTTATCAGCAGAACCTCCGGTTGCTTTAACATACAGATACCGGAACGCACGGGAGGGACGGGTGAGACTGCCGTCAAACGCGGGAATGTGTTCCCGAACCACAGCATCATCGGGGTCTGTCGCTTCCTCACGCGATTCCCCGTAGACAAGCAGGATGTCCCCCATGTCACGGGAAGCCGTCAGCGTGACGGGGCCGAAGGATTCCACACCGAAATCGTACAAGGTTCCGCCATCAACGGATTCCGCCGTGACCGGCACAATGTCCCGGTACGAGAACGGGAACACCCGCGGGTCGTCTGCGCGGTCAAAAACCGGGTCGCACGCGGCGGGAACACGCTTCGGCAGGAAACGGTCGCACTGCCATGTTTCGTCCGTCGAAATGCCGTCGCCGTCTGCATAAACTGCCGGAAAGGCTTCGATATTTGTCAGCTGGACATTGATGTCATGGGTTCCGGCAGAAACGGGGATCTCCGTTTCACCGTCCGCACAAAGTCCGTGCCGTTTCCCGTCCACGGAAAACCAGCCCTTGCCCTTGACCGAAACCAGAACGGTCGTGTCGGCGGGGACGGTGCATTTCCGGTAAAACCGGCAGGAATATTCTGGGCGCGGCAGATGCCACATACAGGGATAATCGTAGCCGTTCTGCTCTCTTCTGGAATGGAGCAGCATATTGTGGTAAAGTTCAAAGTCGCCCGGATACCAGATCCAGCGGGCGGAAGTGTTTGTCATGGAATGATACCTCCGAATCATATTCTGATGATAAAAGTATACCACGAAATACGGGAAAATGCAAGAGGGAAACGCAAATTGCGGCGCAAAATTGCGGTGCAGATTGCCCCAAATAAATTTCAGAGATAGAAAAGGACTGCCGCCGACAACAGCCGACAGCAGTCAAACAGCACTGTACATTATTTCATGATCATCGCCCGGTTCAACAGATGCGTACTGTATAAAAACAGCACATCCTGCTCCTCATCAAACGACAGATAATCGTCAAGCACCCCGGAACCGAGATAACGCAGATCCACAAGCGTGACCTCACGGTACACAGCACAGAGCAGCGGCGCGAGCGCGGACGCAAACGAATCCCGGAAAATGATCAGCTCCCGGTCGGAAGATGACATAGGCGAATACAGCACCTGCAGCGGCACGGAGCCGGAGAGATAGCTGTCATAGGATTTGTCGCCGGAGGAGAGGGTTTCCTTGTACAGAACGCCCGCTGACGGCGTACCGTCCTTGTAGTCGGTCACAGTGACCTGCGAGAGAATATCGTTTTCAAGATGACAAAGGACATCCCCGCCGACCGCATCCGATAACCCTGAATCCGCAAGCTGTGCCGTGTACGTCCCGATAAACGCGCCGTCCGTTTCCGTGACAACATAGTCCCAGGCGGGAAGCTCTGTGTGTCCGAAGGCGGATAACAGGGTCTCTGTCACAAGGGAAAGATTCTCCTGTTTCCAGTGCAGATCGGCGTGATAATAATCGTCAAGCGACAGAACGGAAAACAAGTCGCAGTATTCCGCGAAATCCGCACAGCCGTCCCGCACCGTGTTCACAAGCAGATCGTAGTCCGCAAACGGAACGCCGTCCGGGTTGTCAGACGATGCAAGATAAACATTCTTGTCCGGAATGACGGAGAGGAGGATCCTGTGCTCCCCATCGGTAAGATACGTTTCATAAATCTCCGAAAACAGCGAGACCGCGTAATCAAGCATGGATTCCCTCACCGGGGAAAGCACCTCGGATGCGTGTCCGTCCATGACGAACAGGTCGCCGTTTTTGTAGGTGTCGGGCGCGGAATCCGTTCCTGCTTCTGTGGAAACCGCGGTCGTAACAGTGTCCGCTGGCAGGTCTGCGCCGTCATTGCCACCGCATCCCGAAAAGCAAACCGCCGCAAGAAAGATTGCGACGGCATAACTCGGATATGCGGAATGCTTAACCCAGTTCATCTTCGACGACTTCTTCTTCAAAGCTGTTTCTTGCCATGACGAAGAAGACCTTGTCGCCGACGGATTCGCAGACCATTTCCTCCGCCTCAGTGCAGATGTTCCATCTGAGGTCGTAGTTTGTGGTCAGGGTCTCCTTGAACGCATCGATGCTCGCTTCGTCAACTGTGAAAACGTAAGCGACAAACGGAATAGTGCCGATCATCGGCATGAAACCAACGGATTCGGTGAAGCCGGTGATGTCGGTCGTGAAGCCGGGGTGATAGCCCTCGACCATCGGCTGTACCATCGGGCCGAACGGAATGATCTCGTTCTGGGATAGAGCGGTGGCGATTTCCTCAGCGGTTGCATCGGGATTTGCCGCGGTGTAGTCCTTGAATGCCGCAAGCAGAATGGTCGCGGGCGTGGTCGCTTCAACAACGGCTTCCGTATCAACAGCCGTGGTATCGGTGACGGCGGCAGTGGTGCCGGTGGCGGTGGTATCGTCAGCAGTGGAGTCGTTTCCGCCGCAGGAAAGCATGGAGGATGCCAGTACAGCTGCAAGGAGCAGCGCAAGATTGCGTTTCATCATTTTCAAAAAATATCCTTTCAAATCATGTTGGAACGTGGTTTATGGATGACATGGACGAAGCCCGGCAACGGACTTCCCGATTATTATACCACATAATTATGAACAAGGTGGAACGAATCGTGGAACATTTTATAAAATTGTCGGAAAATTTTTGCCCAAAACAGGCGCAGGCTCCCGAAAATGGGAAATCCTGCGCTGAACGGTTATTTTTTGGAATTTTTCTTGCGGTTTTTGGACGGGCGCGGAGCGGTCTTCGGCACTTTCGGGGAGACCTTGGGTTCCGCGGGGGCTGGAATGACACCGATGACGGGTGCGGCTTCCGCTTCTCCGACCGGTACCCCGGCAAGCGCGGAAACGGTTTCCGCTTTGGCTTTTCGGCTTGCTGCATCTCGGTTCACATCATCACGGAGCAGACGGTAGAGTGCCGCCGCCAGCGGAACGCCGAGCAGCATACCGAAGATACCCATCACGCCGCCGCCGACCGTGACTGCCGCCAGAACCCAGATACCGGGCAGACCGAGCGAGGAGCCGACCACACGGGGATAGATAATATTGCCTTCCAATTGCTGAAGAACGACGATATAAACGATGAACAGCACCGCCTGGATGGGGGAGACGGTGAGGATCATGAATGCACCGACAAACGCACCGATGTAAGCACCAGCCACGGGAATCAACGCCGTGAACGCGATCAGTGCGCCGATCATCGTAGCATATGGGAAGCGGAAAATGAGCATTCCGACGGTACAGAGCACACCGAGGATCACCGCTTCCAGGCACTGCCCGACCACATACCGGCGGAAGCAGTCGTTCACCACGCCGAGAACGTGCATGACCTTTTCATAAATGTGCGGGCGCAGATACCGTGCCAACAGACGGCGGCACTGCCCGCCGACCCGTTCTTTTCCGATGAGCAGATACAGAGAGAAGATAATGGCAACCAATGCCGTGACGATGACGGAGAACACCGAGGATACCGCTTTGATGGCAATGTCCATCACACTGCCGACCCCCGACCACAGGGAATTGACGATCTCGCCGATGCGGGATTTCCAGTCGATGTTTTCCAGCACCGCGAAAATGTCCTCCGGTAGAATATTGAGCGTTTCGATGTAGTCAATGACCTTTTCCATTGCTCCCGGAATCAGGCTGACCAGAAGCATGATACAATCGACAAATTCGGGAACGATCAAACCGATGACAAGCGCGATGATGCAGACCATCGTCAGAAGCGCCGCGACAAGACACACCACACGGCGGGATTTCCGGACGGCTTTTTTCTGCGAATGCGGGAAATAATGGCGTTCGTAGAACGACATCAGGATGTTGACGGGAAACGCGATGATGCTGCCGACGATCAGCGGAAGCGCGGCGGAAAACGCAAGCGCGAGAAGCCCTTGGATGTTTTCCCAGTAATGAATGCCGAGAAACAGTATAAACACGATCGCGGCGATGGTCACATAACGGCGGGTTTCGGTTTTCATGGTCGGTGTGATTCCTTTCCTTTGATGAGAAGATAATTACATTAGATATGTTCGATACCCCGTTCAGACCGGGATAATACCTATCAAATATACACTGTTTCAATGGATGGTGCCAGGTTATCGAACATTTCTATTATACACCATTCCGGCAAGAATTGCAAGGGTGTCAGCCGGTTTTGCCGGTGAGTTTACGGAAGATTCATAATTTCGGAATATTTCATCCGAAATGATCAGGAAAAATTCATTCACTGCGGAATGCCGCAACGGGGTTCTTTTATATCGTACTGCGGGAAGGAATGATGCCGGCAAACAGGTCAGAACCACGCTGATGGTAATCAGAACAAGGGCGGCGGGAAGCGGTGGGAACACACACAGTCCGGCGATGTCCGTCAGATGATGATAAATGCGCACCAGACGCGGTCGGTTGCGGCTTTGGATGAGAATAAAGGGAGAATTGCATAAATCAATATATAAAAGGAAGAAAATGACATCGCCCACCACCGGTCAGAGCAGAATGGCAGTGATACGCAATATGATCAGATAACACACTGCGGCAAACCACGGTGTCATCGGTATCTTCACAGAGTGTTTGAAAAAACGGAAAAAATCAGGTAAAATGGAATCCTGGTTTTTTGGAAACCTGCAATACTGTTGGATGAATCCCGTGCTGTATGTCCCGTTTTGTTGGGGTATGTCCCGGTATGGGCGCGGGGTGAATCGTTTTACCTCCAATAAAAACGGACATAAAGAGGATTCATTTTATTTTCAATATCCACTTGATATGCGGCGGAATTTATAAGATATGTTCGATAACCGATCACCATCTGTTTGAGATAGTGCATACTGGATGGGAGACCGTGACCGTTCACAGCGGCAGAGGACGGACGATGTTCCGCGTGTCGCTTCCTGCCGGATAATGGTTCTTCCGAAAAGAATCGGTTGACAGCACTGGATTTCTGTGTTATAATAATGGTATTATACAGGAATGGGGGAACCGATGCCATGTCCGCGGAAAACACACTCCGGATTGCCGTCGTTGACGATACAGCGGAAGACCGCGCGCTCTTATTTTCGCTTGTCAGCGCATGGGCGGAAAGCCGCGGAGTCCGTGTCCACATGGAAGAATTTCCGTCGGCGGAAAGCTTTCTGTTTGCCTATGAAGACGAATGCGGATACGACATCCTGCTTCTGGACATCGAAATGAGGGGAATGGACGGAGTCACACTTGCCAAACGCATCCGGAGCGAGGACGAGACCGTGCAGATGGTCTTTGTTACCGGGTACAGCGACTACATTGCCGAGGGGTACGAGGTCGCGGCACTGCATTATCTGATGAAGCCGGTCAGAGAAGAAAAATTCCGCACCGTCCTTGATCGCGCTGTCGAAAAACTGAAAAAGGACGAAGCGTGTCTGACATTGGAAACCGGAGAGGGACTGCTCCGTGTGCCGCTGTACCGCATGATCTATGCGGAGGTACGGGCAAATTATGTCACCGTTCACGTCCGCACACAGAATGCAGACATTCTTACAGCCGAACATACCGTGAAAATGACTTTGGGTGAATTGGAACGGCAGTTGGACAGCCGTTTTCTGCGCATCGGACGTTCCGCTATCATCAATTTAACGGCTGTTGTGCGTGTGACAAAGAAAGATGTATACTTGAAAGACGGCACCGCTCTGCCGCTTCCGCGCGGTGCGTATGAACAGGTCAATCGTTCGATTATCGGATTGTAGGAGACGGAGGAATATGGGACTGTTTTCAAAATTGGTCGACCGCCGGATTTCCGCGTATCAGTCGGAGCTGATCGAAACGCACTTCGCCGAGGTTGACAATATGTATAAGAAAATGCGCGGCTGGCGGCACGATTACCGCAACCATATTCAGGTGATGAAAGCGTATGCCGCACACGGCGATCTTGCGGCGATCTCGGACTATCTTGACAAACTCGATACCGACCTGAAAACCGTCGATACCGTTGTCAAAACCGGCAATCCGATGACGGATGCGATCCTCAATTCCAAGATCAATTTAGCGCAGGCAAAGGAGATCACCGTGGAAGCGGATGCGCAGATCCCGGCACTTCTGCATCTTCCGGAGCTGGACCTTTGCTGTATCATCGGCAATCTGTTCGACAACGCCATCGAAGCATCGCTTGACCTGCCCAAAGAGCGGCGGCTCATCCGCGTGTATATGGACATCAAAGGGACACAGCTGTATATTTCCTTTACCAACTTCACCGCGGGGAAAAAACTTCCGCTTGTCGGCGGCCGCATCCGCAGTACCAAAGGAGAGGGACACGGCTTCGGACTTGTCCGCATCGACACCATCGTCGAACGGCTTGGCGGATACCTTTCCCGCGGCAGTGAGGACGGCGCGTTCACGACGGAGATCCTGATTCCGATCGAACTTCTTCCGGAGGAAGAATGTGCGCCGGAGGAAAAATGTCCATCGGAGGAAGAAGTTAAGACGGAAAATGAAAATGAAGAACCGGAAACCGAAGAAACCGCAGAATCGGCACAGGAGGCCGGCGCAGAGATTGCGGAAATGACAGGTTCACAGGGACAGGGGTAATGTTGTCAACTTTTGGGCGATGATGTTGTTTGTGTGAGGAAAATTAAAGTAACAGAGAAGGCTTATCTGTCGGCGTTTCGTTATATTTTCTCACATGAAAATCATCGTCGCCCTTAAATTATTACCATCCCCCAAAACCCCCGTTCCGAATGCAATTCATCCCCCGAAAACGACAATTCGTCCCCGGAATGTGCCGGGGACGGTTTTTTATGGTATAATATCATTACCAAAACACAGAAAGGCGGAATCGTCTATGTCAAAGACCCCGAAACCCAAAGAAAAAGAGAAAAAAGATAAACCGAAATACAGCATTCCAAGCAACGTCCGCTTCATGCTCCGCTGTGCATGGAAAAAGGAAAAAACGGTCTTATGGCTGTGCCTTGTGACCGTTGTGCTTGATATCGCATCGCACCTGTGCAATCTGTGGCTGTCGCCGACGATTCTCGGAAAGGTGGAAAGCGGCGCGCCGCTGAAAGAACTGTTTCTGACCATTGCAGTCTTTACGGGAACGCTTGCCGTCCTTGCGGGATTGCAGTCCTATGTCGATACGAATACGTTGTTCGGGCGCGTTTCCGTGCGGACATACATCATCAACCTGATTGCGGAAAAGACGTGCAATACCTCGTATTCCAACACCGAAAAAGCGGATTTCATCGAAAAATGCAACAACGCCAATTCACAGACAGGCTCCAATTCCGCTTCCACGGAAGCCGTCTGGAATACGCTCACATCCCTTGCGGTCAATCTCATCTGCTTTTGCATTTACCTCACCCTGCTTTCCGATATTGATCCTATGATGATCGCGGTGGTGATCGTGACCTGCACCGTGAACTTCTTTGTTTCCAAGCACGTCAACGGCTGGGGATACCGTCATCGGGATGAGCGTTCCGAGATCGGCAGGCAGATGGACTATCCCATGAAGATCACTGAAAGCGACAAATTCGCAAAGGACTTGCGGATGTTCGGCATGGCGGGATGGCTGGAAGACGTTTACCAAAGCGGTGAGAGACTCCTGCGTGCGTTCGTTGTGCGCGGAGAAAAGGTATACATTCTGACCAATCTGACGGATGCCGTGCTGACCTTTGCGCGCAATGGCATTGCGTACTTTTATCTTATCTCGCTGACCCTGGACGAAGGACTGTCCGCATCGCAGTTTCTTTTGTATTTCAGCGCGGTCGGCGGGTTCACATCGTGGATTGGCGGGATCCTGTCGGGATTTCTGACGCTGCATCAGCAGTCGCTGGGGCTGTCCGTCCTGCGGGAATTTCTTGACGACGAAGAACCGTTCACCTTTGCGGGCGGGAGTGTTCCCGAAAAAGCGGAATCCTATGAACTGAAGCTGGAAAACGTCTCGTTCCGCTACCCGAATACGGAGAAAGACATCATCCATCACATGAACCTCACCATCCGCCCGGGCGAAAAGCTGGCGATCGTCGGTCTGAACGGTGCCGGAAAAACAACGCTCGTCAAGCTGCTGTGCGGTCTTTACGACCCGACCGAGGGACGGGTGTTATTGAACAGTCAGGACATCCGCACCTTTGACCGGCGGGAATATTACGCCCTGTTTTCCTCGGTGTTCCAGGAGTTTTCCGTTTTGGATGTGACCCTTGCGGAAAATGTGTCGCAGGTGCTGTATGAAAATACCGATGAGGAAAAGGTGTGGCGCTGTCTTGAAAAAGCGGGACTGACCGAAAAGGTGCGCTCCCTGCCCGACGGACTGCATACGCACATCGGGCGGTACGTCTATCAGGACGGCATCATGCTCTCCGGCGGCGAGACCCAGCGGCTGATGCTTGCGCGGGCACTGTACAAGGATGCGCCGCTCATCGTGCTCGATGAACCGACCGCCGCCCTTGACCCGATCGCGGAAAACGATATGTATCTCAAATACAACGAAATGACAGTGGGACGGACGGCGGTCTATATTTCCCACCGTCTGGCATCCACGCGCTTCTGTGACCGGATATTGCTGTTGGAAGACGGCAAAATCAAAGAAGAGGGCACGCATGACAGTCTGCTTGCAATGGGCGGACGGTATGCGGAGCTGTTTGAGGTTCAGAGCCGCTATTACAGAGAGGAGGCACCCATAGTATGAGTCTGAAAATAAAGAAAACGAAAACCGGCGAAAACAAATTTATATGGAAGCAGATCTTTCAGATGCACATCCGTGCATTCCGCATCATGAACGGCTACTGTCCCGGAATGTTCCCCTTAATGGCTGTCCGTGCGGTATGGGGAGCGCTCACGCCGTACATCGGGATCTGGCTGTCTGCACAGCTCATCGGGGAATTGTCCGGGGCGCGGCGCATGGAGGAAATACGGGAGCTGGTGCTTCTGTCCCTTTGTTCCGCCATTGGGATCGCCGTCGTCGGGGCACTGCTTGACCGGTGGCAGAATGTCCTTTCCTCTACCTACTGGCTGAACGGGCGGAAATTGTACATCGACAAAATGCGCGGCATGGATTACAGCCTGTTTGACGAACAGGAGACCAAGGACCGCTATTCGCAGATCAATCAGGCACAGAACTGGTCGGGATGGGGCATTGGCAGGATCAACGGACAGTTTACAAATATCATCAGTGCTGTCATCCGCATTCTGGGTGCTGTGGTGCTGTCGGTCGGTCTCTTTACACAGAAAATTCCCGCAGATTATCCATATGCCTTTCTCAATTCCCCGCTTGCGGCGGTCACTGTGATTGCGCTTCTGCTTCTGTTGACGTTCCTTGCACCCGCCTGTTCCGCAAAAGGCAGCAGTTATTGGGCGCAGAGCGGGGAAGAAGCGACATTCGGAAACCGCGTATTTACCTTTTTCGGCTGGAGTGCGGTTTACGAACGCCACCGCAAGGTCGATCAGCGGATGTATGCGCAGTTCCCGATGATCCGCTATTACATGGATCAGAACAAAAGCTTCATCTGCGGCGGGAGAATGTCAAAGATGGCAAAGGGTGTCATGGGTCGCTGGCACGCGCTGGGCGGACTTCTGCCGCAGCTGTTCACGGGCATTGTGTATCTGTTCGTCTGTGTCAAGGCATGGGCGGGCGCGTTCGGTGTCGGGGATGTGACACAGTACATCGGCGCGATCTCGGCACTGTGCGGCGGGGTATCGTCGCTTGTCCAGACACTCGGTGATATGCGCAACAATGCGCCGTACCTCGAAAAGTGTTATGAATACCTCGACCTGCCCAATCCCATGTATCAGGGTTCGCTTACGACCGAAAAGCGTGCCGACCGCAAATATGAAGTGGAATTTCGGAATGTCACGTTCCGTTATCCGAACGCAAAGACCGACTCTCTCAAAAATGTCTCCGTGAAATTTCGCATTGGAGAACGGCTTGCCGTCGTCGGTCAGAACGGCTCCGGCAAAACGACGTTCATCAAACTGCTCTGCCGTCTGTATGACCCCACAGAGGGCGAAATTCTGTTAAACGGCATCGACATCCGCAAATATAAATATGACGATTATATGAAGATCTTCTCGGTCGTCTTCCAGGATTTTTCCCTTTTGTCGTTCCCGCTCGGTGAAAATGTTGCGGCGGGGAAGACCTACGATGCGGCGCGGGTGCGCGACTGTCTGGAAAAAGCGGGCTTCGGAGAACGCCTTGCCGCGATGCCCGCGGGACTGGATACCTATCTTTACAAGGATTTCAAGGATACCGGCGTGGAGGTCTCCGGTGGGGAAGCGCAGAAAATTGCCCTTGCAAGAGCGCTTTACCGGGATGCGCCGTTCATCATTCTCGACGAGCCGACCGCCGCGCTCGACCCGATCGCGGAAGCGGAGATCTATTCCCATTTCAATGACATCGTCGGTGACAAGACTGCCATCTACATCTCGCACCGCCTGTCCTCCTGCCGGTTCTGCGATGAGATCATGGTGTTTGACGGCGGCACCATCGTCGGGCAGGGAACACATGAAGAATTGCTTTCGGATGAGAACGGAAAGTATCACGAGCTGTGGTTTGCACAGGCGCAATATTACGATAAGGAGGAGGAAAAGGTGGGGTGAGGTTGTGTATTAAGAGTCGGCGATGTTGATATTATATTGCAAACGTTCGCACAGCGCAAAACAATATCGCCATCGTCGTCCTTAAATTGACGGCATTCCCCCAAAAATAAATATAAAAGCGGAACCTCTACACCACCCGTGGGTTCCGCTTTTTCATCATATTATCATATCAATCTTTCAATTCCCCGAACGCCACAACCGCCTTGAACAGATCTCCGTCCACGGTCAGCGTCATCGTTCCGCTCTGCAGATTCGTCAGGCTGTCCGCAATCGCAAGACCAAGACCACTGCCCTCGGTATGGCGGGAAGCATCGCCGCGCACGAACCGTTCGGTCAGCTCATCGGCGGAAACGTTGATGGGATTTGCGGAGATGTTGCGGAATATCATCTGTACCTCTCCGTTGACACTTTGTGCGGTCAGATATACCCGCGTTCCGGGCATCGAGTATTTGCAGATGTTGGACAGCAGATTGTCAAATACCCGCCACAGATGCCGTCCGTCCGCCTGTATCATAAGCGGCTGATGCCGGATCTCAACGACCGGGTGCAGATTGCATTTTGAGAACCGTTCTTCATACTCCCCCACCGCCTGTGTGAGCAGTTCCGCCGCATCGGTCGGTGCTAAATTGACGGCAAGAGAGCCGGAGGAGGCTTTGGAGGCTTCCAGAAGATCGTCGGTCAGCTTTTTCAGACGGTTTGACTGCCGGCAGAGAACTTCGATGTATCCTTTCATCGTTTCGTTTTCGCATTCCTCTTTGGATAACAGGTCTGTGTAATTGATGATGGAGGTCAGCGGGGTTTTCAGGTCGTGGGAGACGTTTGTGATCAGTTCCGAGCGAAAGCGTTCGCTTTTCATGCGTTCCTCCACGGCGATCTGCGTGGCACCGCCGATGCGGTTCAGACTTTCGGCAAGTGCCCTCGGTGCGCCGACCATTTTTGCGGTGTCGATCTGATGGCTGATCTCTCCGGATGCGATCTTTTCCGCTCCGTGCCGGACACGGTCAAGCTGGATGATCCAGAAGCATCCCAGAATGCCAAGTGCCAGTGCCGTCAGAAACCACAGCACCACCAGTCCGTTGACAAAGATGACGAACAGCGTCCAGAGACCGAACAGCGCACATCCGCAGAGCCAACGCCAGAGGATCGGCATATTTTCTAATACAGTCTTCAAAAGTCCCGCACAGTGTCTGACTACACGGAAGCAAAGCTGCAAAACGCGCCATACGATCGTATTGTGCCACCATTTTCCGCCGCGGAAGCGCCGCACCAGCTCACAGAGCACCCACATTCCATCCATGACGAGCAGTGCCGCGGAGCTAAAGGTCACAAGCGGAATCAGCCAGTCGCGCAGATTGCCCGATTCGTATCCGAACAGAAGACGGATGGGCTTCATGCGGTCAGAATTCCACCAGAACGATTCCGAGCAGAGCATGATCAGAAAGAATCCGGCAAATATCTTCACACCGAGGGTGATCTCTGCGGGGAGACGGTCCAATCTCGATAAATGAACCATGCCGGGTGTTCTGTACCGCATACCCGACTGAGCCAGCACGCAAACCAGGAAAATAATCGCGAAAACGGCAGAACCTGCTGTCGCCAGCATCCACATCTCCCAGGAAGTGCAGTCGATGCGCCACTGGTTGAAGCATTCCATGTAAACGTCGTGTATGGATTGGTTGCGCGGCAGACCGTATTCGATGCGGATGTGCATTCCCGTATCGGTTCCCTGTTCACCAAGGACAGCTTCCCGGACATCGGATGCCAGGGTGATGAGATCTTCCGCGAAATCAAAGGTCTGCGGGACATTGGACAGGAGCAGGACAGGCTCCGCACCGTATCCCGCTGGGACGAGGCTGATACGAAATCGGAAATTCACCGTGTCGGCAGAATGCGCACGCAGGAAGCTGATGAGCGTGTCGTAAGCGCATTCCGGATATGTGATGACAGCATCACCCTCGCCCTCCGTGACCAGCGGCAGGGAAAAGTTTGTGTTGCCGTTGTCCGTATCGGCTAACGCCGACTGAAATTCATCGGAGAGGATCAGATCCTGTACATAAGCGGAAAGAATGTCGCCCATGGAACCGTAATAATAATTGTATTCCGGTGTTGTTGAAAGAAAATATTCCCAGGAATAATCCTGTGGCCAGTAAAACCGATCCGATGACGAATAGGTCTCCACGTCCGGGGAAAACTGCGGAGAAGCGTCCATTGCGCCGTTGGAGTCCAGATACAGACACCGCAGACCGCAGAACGCGAACACAAGGATGGATGTAAAGCAAAGCACCAGACACAGCCCTTTGACGAGCGGATGATAGAAATAATTGCGTTTCATTTTGGATTCCTTTCATTTCGATTCGATTTTGTAACCGCGACCCCAGACGACTTTCAGATACCGGGGATTTGCCGGGTCGATTTCAATTTTCTCCCGCAGATGGCGGATGTGAACGGCGATGTTGTTTTCCGCACCGTAGGTATTGGTTTCAGAAGCATTTCCGCCCGAGGTACCGCCGCGCAGGGCACGGTTGTAAATCTCCTTTGTGGAATAAACGGTGTCGGGGGAGGACATGAGCAGCTTCAGGATTGCATATTCGGTCGGTGTGACACTGATGGATTCCCCGTCCACCGTGACGGCTCTGCTGTCGGGATCCAGCTCCAGACCGCCGCAGCGCAGCACTTCCGGTTTCACCGCCGCACGGCTTCCGAGATACAGATACCGCCGCAGCTGCGATTTGACCCGTGCGACCAGCTCCGCCGGATGGAACGGCTTTGCGACATAATCGTCCGCACCAAGATTCAGACCGAGAACCTTGTCCGCATCCTCCCCCTTTGCTGTCAGAAGAATGACGGGGAGCGTGCTTTCTGCGCCGTTGCCGCCGCGCAGAGTGGTCAGCGCCGTGATGCCGTCCATTTCCGGCATCATGATGTCAAGGATCAGAAGCGACAGCCGCTCCCGTCCGATGATGTCCAGCGCTTCCCGCCCGTTGGATGCGCACAGAACTTCATATCCCTCCGCACGCAGATAAATGGAGACCGCGGAAACAATGTCCGCTTCGTCGTCACAGATGAGAATTTTTGTTGTTTCGTTTGCCATTGTGGTGATTCCTCTTGTTTTCTGTTGATGATACTATTATACCACAGAAATTATGAAATTCCAATAGGGAGATTCTTTAAGATTTCTTAAGGTTTCAAAAAATTTCGGGGAACGTGTTTTGACGGGCGGAAAATTCTTGACTTGTTCATGATTCTGTGCTATAATAATATCAGAGAGAGTGACGGATGCGAGTTGAGACCGATGTCCCGGACAGAACTTGGGTATACCGTTGATGCCGACGGGAGAAACCAACAGCTTGACAATGCCATCAAACGGGTATTGTCCATCAAGGTGATCCTTGCATGGATCATGCGCGGCTGTGTGGAAGAATACCGCAATTATCCGATCGATGAAATTGTGGAATTTATCGAGGGAGAACCGCAGATCTCCGGCGTTCCGGTTCACGCATCATCTCCGGAGCTGATCCACGGACTGGATACCGTGGATAAAAACAGCGGCGAAAAAACGGTTCTTTACGATATCTGCTTTTATGCAAGACTTCCGGGTTCCGAGGAAACCATCGGACTGATTATCAATGTGGAAGCGCAGAACAATTATTATCCCGGATATCCGCTGACAAAACGCGGGATATATTATTGTGCGAGAATGTTGTCTGCGCAGTTCAACCGTGATTTAACGGAAGGAGATTATGGAAACCTGAAAAAGGTGTATTCCATCTGGATCTGTCCGCACGCACCGGACAACCGTGACGATACCATTGTCCGGTACCGCATCACGGAAGAACCGCTGCTCGGCGATCCGCCGGAAGAGAAGCGGGAGAATTACGATCTTCTTTCTCTCGTCTTCATCTGCTTCAACGACAAGCACATGGCGGAACGAGCAAGAGAACCGCTTTCCGGCGATCCGGCAAAAGATGTCAGCCGGCTTCTCGGTGTGTTATTGTCACAGGAGATCAGAAGTTTTGACAAGCAGCGCATTGTGGAAAAGGAATATCATATGGATCTATCCGACAACAGTGAGGAGGTATTGGGAATGTGCAATTTAAGCCAGGGCGTGTACGAAGCAGGGTTCCGAAAAGGAGAACTGCAGGGAGAAGCACGCGGGGAAGCTCGCGGAGAAGCTCGTGGTGAAGCTCGTGGATTTGCCCGTGGAGAAGCACATGGGGAAGCCCGTGGATTCGCCACTGGCATCGAATCAACCCGCACTGCCACCGCGTTGAAACTGTTGAAAAGGAAAATGCCGTTATCCGAAATCACCGAAATTTCGGATCTGTCGGAAGAACGTATCCGCAATCTTGCCAAAGAACATGGACTGACGGTGGTAACTGAATAAAAGAAGGGGTGCTGCACCTAAGTGCAACACCCTGTTTCATTGGGATCATTCGAGATAATTCTCAATCGATTTCTGAAGCTTCCGAAGAACGGCTTTCTCATTCTTTTCGTACCAGGACGCAAAATTACGCGGGAGATTGTTGTCGAGGAAGTTGACAAATTCGTTTGCATAAGCACCGGACATTTCTTCATTGTAGTATCCGAGGTCGAAAATGCGGGCGGATTTGATGATGTCGAGCATTTCGGCAGACTCATCGTCACGGGATGCCTTTGTCTGGAGCGCGACCTCATAATATGCCGGGAGGACGGAATTATAACCGATGGCAGACATGGATTCGAGGACGATGGACGTGCGTTCCGGGTCACCCGCGGTGATGGGAACGATGCACATATTGGTTCCGGCATCGACGTTTGTGCTGTACTCGGAGGATTCATCGTATTTCGGCCACGGAATGATACCGAAATCGGCAGTCATCGAACGCATCGTTGTGACATTATACATATTGATGTCGATGAAAAGCGAACGTCCTTCGTCGAAGATGGAGATGAAGTCGGCGTCATACGAGGTATCCCCGACACCGACATACGCGACATCAGAGTCGATGATGTTGAAATACCAGTCAAACACTTCCACCGTCTTGTCAGACATCATGGAAAGCGAGGGAATATCATCCTTGTCCTTGCTGAGTATGCGCAGACCGCTGGTCGCAAACGCTTGGATGGGGCCGACCCACTTCTGCGTGACATAGCCGTAACGGTCGTACTCCATTTCGATGGTGCCGTTACCGTTCAAGTCGAAGGAGCCTTCCATAACGAGATTTTCCCATGCTTCATATGTCCAGGTGCCGTCCTTGACTGCCTGATACGGATAGTCCATATCCAGCTCGTTGAACAGTGCTTTGTTGAACAGCATGACGTTTGCCGCACCCATTGCACAATAGCTGAGATCACCGGTCATAACGTACAGATTGTCGTTGATGGACAGGCTCGTTCTTGCATCCTGGTCCCACCAGGGGTTGTCAAGATTGACATACGGAAGCTCGGTGTTCCAGTCGAGCAGAAGACTCTGGTTTGCATAATTGAATGCCGCGCGGCCGTGCGCAACGATGAGGTCATACGCATCGTCGCCGGCAAGAATAGCAGTCACACCGTCCGTTTCATGGTTGCTGTTCGACGACGGCGTGCAGACGATGTCGATGTTGTATTTTTCTTCGATCCGGGAATTGCGTTCAAAAACCGCATCGTCGACCGGATCACCGTTCGCTTCTTCCACATACATATCGTTCGTCCAGCGTTCCAGCGGACGGATGAGCATATTGAATTCATATCCCTCATAGTCCTTTTCGGGCAATTCTGCAAAGGGATCAAACGCTTTCTCGGTTTCGACCGCGGTACCGGTGCCGGTTTCCGCTCCGGTGGTGTCGGTGGTCTGTGCGGCATCGCCGTCTCCGCAGGATACAGCCGCCGCGGTGATGAGAAGTGCGGCCAGAAGCCATTGCATACGTTTCATATAAAAAATACCTCTATTATAAATTTGTTCAGCGTGTTCTTAAAATATTATACCATAATCCGAAATGGAATGCAAGCCTTTTTTTCAAAATTGTTCAGTTATATTACCAAAAACACGGAACCGGACAAGGAAAACACGGAAAAGGACAAAGAGCGCATCCGCGGAATTGCAGAAGAATACAGCTTTCCTCAATATCCGGAAAAAGCTGCCGTATTCATCCGTGTTGGGCGGGACTTATCAAGATTAATTATTCGTGATAATTTTCAAGCGCTTTTTTAAGACCGATCTGAACCGTTTTTTCGTTCTTCTCATACCAGGAAGCAAAGTTGCGCGGCAGATCCGTGTTCCAGTCCAGACACAGGTTCTGGTTTGCGTAGATGAATATCGCACGGCCGTGTGTCACGATGAGGTCATACGCATCGTCGCCGGCAAGGATGGTGTTGACAGCATCGATCTCATAAACATTGCTTGATAGGTTTTGAATACCTCCATTAGAAGATTCGTTCAAAATGGTTTATTGAACATTATACCATATTACGAAACGGAAAGCAAACCTTATGTCATAATTGTTCAATTTATTTCATTGGAATCCACGACCGGTAAGTCGAAGTATCATCCCATGTCGCACCGGCATCGGCGTAATTGACAAGTGTAACAGACGCGCCGTCAAGCGTACACTGCACAGCACATCTGACACCGGGCAGACGGAGAACCGTACACGGAACCGTCTCCGTTTGCGGAAGCGTCCGGGCAGAAGCAAAACCGCTGTCGAAGCGTTTGTCCCGTGCCATGACGGAGGCACCGAATGTCATGCAGAAAAAACGGTCTCCTGCGCGGTTGGAACCGTGCGGTGCCGGATGAACGCGCAGAACACGGGAGAATGCGACCGCAATCTCGTCCCCTGACTGCCATCTGCGGCAAAGGAGAAGATACCCGTTTTCCGGCCGGAGCTGTTCTGTATCCAAAGCCGTGCCGTTGACTGTGACAGCACTTCCCGCCGACCATCCGGGAATGCGGATTTTCAGTGTGTGTTCTGTGTTATCGGAACGTAAGATTGTGAGCATCACCCGTTTTTCTGCTGTTTCGTCGGGAAGCGGGGAACAACCGAGGGTCAGATGCCTGGTCGTATAAATGCCGTCAAGGAACAGAAGTATCGCAGTACCGTCACCGTCCGCCGTTTCCATGACAGCCGCATCACGCAGAGCCGCCAGTCCCGCAGGCCCATTTGCCGTACAGCAGGAGAGGGGCATATCGCCGATGTTGTAGGTGAAATTCACCTTTCCGCCGCGCGTGCCGTCGAACTTCGGGAAATAGTCGAAATACGCACCGTCCGGCCGCTGGGCGCCGAGCAGGGCATTTTCATAAGAACGTTCGATTTCATCGGCGCACCGGACGTCTCCGGTCAGCCGCAGCATTTGCAGACACAGCTTCATCCATGTGATGGTCACACAGGTCTCCTGCGCCAGATCAATGTCGGGATTGGTCTGCTCATACTTTGTCCGGTTCCACTGCTCCCCGGTACCTGGGCCAAGATTGTAGGGCTTGTCCGCGCCGCCGGAGCCGAGCAGGGTGATTTCCTCTGCAAGAAGCCGGTCGAAGAATGTCAGTGCGATGTTCCGCCACTTCTCCTCCCCGGTCGCGCGGTAATACTCGCATAATCCCTCAAAACAGCTCATCATCTCATATGCCTTTGCAATGCTGTCCGCAGGATCGCCGTTTCCGCCGATCTCATACGGGGATTTTCCGTTTTCGATAGCAAGGAAAATGTTCTCTCTTCTGCACGCGCCGGTCTCCTCCACAATATGCTTTGCCAGCCGCAGATATTCCGCTTCTCCCGTCATGCCGTAGAGCTTCACAATGGGTTCGAGAATCGACGACGATTCAATGCCGCAGAACGCCCAGCCGGTCTCGGAAATGGGTACTTGTCCCAACCCGCTTCCGACCTGCGCGCAGGTGTAATCCGCGAGACGGCACATGGCGGAAAGCACCCTCTCACCGCCGAATACCCGGTAATATGCCTGCATTCCGAGCAGAACGTATTTCCGCTCCCAGAGATCGGAGCCGTGGGTGCCGTTTGGCTGTGAAGCGCGCGGTGTACAGCTGATCTCGCCGTCCAGCGGCTGTACGGACAGCATATCTTCCATTGATGCACAGATGACATCTTTCAGCGCCCCGTCTCCGGTGCATTCGTAAAAAATGCACGCCGCGCGCATCAGCTTGCCCCAGAATTCGCCTGCCGCGAACAAGTCCAAGGTATTGCGGAATATATCCACGGTTTTGGAAAAGTCGATTTTCAAGAACAGGCCATCTGTTACCTGCCGCATTTTCTGTTTCAATTCTCCCGAAAAGCGGGGTGCGACGTCAGTCGGAAGAAGAAGGTCGTGTTTTTTGTAATAAGGGTATTCTGTCATAATAATACTCCGCTTTGTATTTTTGATACCTTTATTATACATGATTCCGCAAAAAAAAGCAACAGGGTTTTTTCCTGATTTTTAGGATTATTTTTGCATTCCGTTCCCCACGGAATAAATTCCGGAAAAAATCCCCCCCAAAATGAAAAAACACCCCTTGCGAAAAGCCGCGCTTTGGAGTATAATTATTACATACAATTTCAACAGACGGGGAGGTGCGGGCGAACCCATCACAATGCCCATGACAAAAAAGAAAAAAACACCGGAGGCGGACGGTATCACCTATTATTATTCCGGTGTGGAACATACCGGTGACCGGCAGATGTTCTATACCTACACGGACGAGCTGTCACGTATCCACATGATCCGGTCGGATTTTACCGAAACCTTTCAGGCGCATACGCATGAATTTGTCGAGATCGTCTGCGTGACGGACGGGTACGGCATTCATCATCTGGATGGGGAACGCCTCCGTGTCCGCTGCGGGGATATTTTCCTCATTGATTACGGCATGACACATTCCTTTGAACCGATCTCCGGTACGCTGACGGTCATCAACTGCATCTTCCGCCCGGAATTTCTCGGCGGAAACTATCCGGTTCTGAACAATGCGGTACAGCTGCTGTCCTATCTGCACGATCACCGTCTGCATCCGCATACGGACATTCCCGCAGGACTTTGCCGCCGCAATCTGCGCTCGGAGGAATGGGATGGGGCGGCGTTCTTTGAGGATATGATGCGAGAATACGAGAACCGTTCGGCGGATTATACCGCAGTTCTGCGCTCCATGCTCTCGATTCTCCTGACACGCCTGTCGCGGGATATTTTCACGGAAACGGGAGAGGGAAAAGAGGCAAGGGAGGACACCACCGCTGACAATTCCTTTGACCGCATTCTCCCCGACATTGTCCGCTGTCTGAACCAGTCCCCGCCCGGAAGCATCAGCGCAAAATCCCTTGCCGACCAATATTTCATGTCGCAGTCCGCATTTTCGACCCATTTCCGCCGCGCGATGGGATGCACCTATCTCGATTATGTCACCAGTCTGCGCATCCGCCATGCCTGCGCGCTTCTCTTAACGACCGACTGTCCGGTCAGCGAGATCCAGAGCCGGTGCGGATACAGCGATTCCAAGTCCTTTTATCATGCGTTCCGCGGCTATACCGGCATGACGCCGCTCAAATACAAGGACGCAAACCGTGCTGAAAAATTATAATAATTTAGGAACAAATTCTGCCAAGTCAATGAAATTTTTATCCCTGCCCAATGAAAAGAACCGCGATGCGTTCCACACATCGCCCGCAACGCTCGGCTTTCTTTGCGAAAGTGTAACAAACGGCTGTTTTGAGGTGCTCCCTGCAATGACCGATAATGGAGAGCAGGGCTTTAATGTCGTTTTTGACCCTGAGGGCGGATACCCCGCACTCCTCCGAAAAAATCTGCTCACCCTGTATCCGCGTGCCCAGCTCAATATCATCAACGCGGGAATTTCCGGTAACAGCGCACCTGGGGGACTGGCGCGGATGGAGTGTGATCTGCTTCCATATCACCCCGACCTGACCGTGGTGTGCTACGGACTGAACGACTGCGGTGCAGGCGATGCGCACGGCGGCGGAGGAAGAGGGGGTTCCCGTATGCGACGTTTACGCAAAATGGATGCGGATGTACAAAAACAGGGTCGACATCACGGATCTCTTGTCAAATTACCTCAATCGCCCGACAAGAGAGATGCACCGGCTGTTTGCGGACAATCTTACCGGAATACCGTTTGAAACGTGACTCAATGTGAAAACAAAGTGTGAAGTTCACAGAAATGTACATTTTTCACATCCGGATGACGTAGATTCACACTGTTTTTCTCTCTGCAACTTTTCGGAAAACCCTTGAAAAACCGCTTAAAATGGTGTATAATATATATAGCAAAGAAAAGCACAATCCGTAATCATAACGTATCAATATCACATAAATTCAAGGAGAAAAGTCACATGAATATCAACTATATCCATCCGGCAGACCAGCTGGTCATGTTTATGCAGAGAATCTACGACAAGGGACTGACTACCACCTCCGGCGGCAACCTTTCCATCAAGGACGACGACGGCAACATCTGGATCACCCCTGCCAGTGTTGACAAGGGAACGCTGACTCGCGGCGACATCGTCTGCGTCAAGCCCGATGGAAGTACGGTCGGACAGCACAGACCGTCCTCGGAATATCCGTTCCATGCGGCGGTGTACAGAATGCGTCCCGACCTCCGCGCTGTGCTTCATGCCCATCCGCCGGCACTTGTGTCGTTCTCCATCGTCAGACAGAAGCCGAACCTGAATCTGCTCCCGTCCGTGCAGAAGATCTGTTCCGATGTCCGTATTGCGACCTACGCTGTTCCCGGCAGTGATACCCTTGGCGAGAACATCGGGAAATGCTTTGCTGACGGCTGTGACATCGTTCTTCTGGAAAATCACGGCATCTGCATCGGCGCACAGGATATGTTCCACGCATTCCAGCGCTTTGAAACGCTCAACTATTCCGCGGAGCTGGAAATCCTGGCAAGCCGCATCGGCGGCGGGATCGGAAGCATCAAGGTTCTTCCGGCGGAAGCCTACCAGACGGCGGAAACGCGCGACCACCTGAAAATGGACGATTTCATTCCGCACAGCCACTCCTCCGAGGAGCTTGCGGCGCGCCGGGATATGATTACGCTCATCCGCCGTTCCTACAAGCAGGGTCTGTTCACGGCAACACAGGGAACGTATTCCGTGCGCCTGTCCGACGGAAGCTTCCTCATCACGCCGTCCGGCATGGACCGCGCGTATCTGGAGGAGGACGACCTCGTCCGTGTCAGAAGCGGCATGAAAGAGGTCGGAAAGGTTCCTTCCCGTGCCGTCAATCTTCATGCGCAGATCTACGAACAGCACCCCGAAATCCGCGCCGTTCTGCTTGCGCACCCGGTTCATGCAATGGCGTTTGCAGTGACGGATACCGTGTTCGACCCGCGCACGATTCCGGAAAGCTACATTCTCCTGCGCGACATCAAGCGCCTGCCGTATGACGAGATCTATACCCGAACGGGCGATGCAGCTGCGGAATTCAGCGTGTCCTGCCCCGCCGTTATGTTTGAAAACAACTGCGTGGTCGTGACCGGCGAGTCGCTGCTCAAAGCATTCGACCGTCTGGAGGTCATGGAGTCCACTGCACACAGCATCATCAACTCCCTTGCCATCGGGCCGATCGTTCATATTTCCCCGGCAGAGGTCGATGAGATCAAAGAAGCGTTCCATCTGGAAGACTGACAACACATCCCATAAAATGAAAATTGCCGCCGTAGGTACCGATGCCTGCGGCGGCGCTGTGTTTTCGGGATAAATTATTCGATCGCGGCGAAGCTGTCGTACATATCCTCGATCGCCGTTTCTGCTTTGGACAGAATGGAAGCAAACGCGGATGCGGCGTTCGTATCGCCTTTGACAGCGAGATTGCTCATGGTGTTGAGGAATCCGATGTCGTTGTTGGTCAGACCGATGTCAAAGGTCTTGGAGGCGAAGATGATGTCGAGCATATCCTCGGATTCTTCGTCACGCAGGGCTTTGCCGTTGAGACAGCGGTCGTAGAATGCGGGTGTAACAGTCTCCACGGATTCCACGGCAAGGGCTTCCAGAATCAGCCCCGTAAATTCTTCGTCCGCCGTGATCGGAACGGCAAAGACATATCCTTCACCGACCAGCGTGACATACGACGCCTGCGTGTCATCCATTTTCGGATACGGCAGAACGCCGAAATTGACGTCCAGCGAACGGTAATCGCGCGGGATCGGTTCAAGTGCTGTGGAACGCATCAGCGCACCGCCGGCAGAATACCAGGAGGACACCGCAGACCACGAATTCTGTGCTGCATAATCGTCGGCAAGGAGCGTTGTGGTCACGTCTGCTGTGATCTCCAGCGATTTCTGCGCAAGGGTCACGTTTTTGTCGGAATCAAACGAGATCTCCCACTTTCCGTCGGCATTCTGTTGCGTGACACGTCCGCCGCCGGAGAAGTACATGATGTAGCTGTTTGCCTTTTCCGACAAGAAGCCCCAACGGTCGTTCCAGTCCATTTTGCCGTCGCCGTTCAGGTCGGAATTGATGTCGGAAACATACTGCTTCAGAACGTCCAAGGTCCAGTTGCCCTCCAGAACCGTTTCATACGGCATTTCCAGATCCAGCGCATCGCACATATCCTTGTTAAAGATGATGACGAAGGACTTGGTGTTCAGATGCGGATTGATGTCGCCGGTCAGAATGTACAGACTGTCATCGACCGTCAGGTCGGCGATCATCTGCTGATCCCACCAGTCCGCTTCCATGTTGATATAAGGCATATCGTGGAAATTACAGAAAACACCTTCCAGCGAAAGCGTAAACAGCTTATTGATGAAGTTGTAATATACGCTGTAGCTGTCATCGCCGCTTAAGATCAGCTGACGGAATTTGGAGACATTGTCCGTTGTGTATTCCACACCGATAGAAATATTGTAAAGCTCTTCGATCTTGGCATTACGGGTGAAAATAGCATCGTTCAGCTCGTCACCGTTGGTTTCCTCCGTGTCCACAAGCTTCCAGGAATGCGATCTGTCGGGGATGTCTGCGGACAGAATGTTGAATGCTCTGCCGTCATAGTCCACCTGCGGCAGACCGGAGGATTCCCAGTTGATGTGTTCCTCGGTGTTGGCGGTCGCAGTGTTGGACAGAGGGGATGTGTCCGTGCTGGTGGGGGTTCCGGTTTCTCCGCCGTTTCCGCAGGAGACAGAGACTGCCGTGAGAAGCAAGAGCAGGAGCAAGGAGGCAGTAGCTTGCGTGCGATTCTGTGTTGCGTTTTTCATGGTACCGATCCTTTCTGAATGTGAAAATTTGTCATAGTCATATATATATGATACCATAAAAAAGTCGCAATGTACATTGCAAAATGCAGACAGATGATTGCATTTTGCGACTTATTTTTACAAAGAATTTACAGTTTGCTAAGCGTATCGCGCACGATTCCCGCGACCTGCTCCGCGCAGACCTGCATTCCGGCTTCGGTCAGATGGATGTGGTCGTCCTCGCGGATGTATTCATACAGATGCGGATAGACGGTGCTGTGCAGGTCGTTGATGATGACTCCCATTTTTTCCAGCTCCGGAACAACGGCGCGGTTGAATGCAATCAGGTCTTCGTTGACGATTTCCGGATGGTTCCAGACCGGTGTCGTGGTCGCAAAAATGACCTGTTTTGACCAGCTTTGCAGAATGCGCACGATGCGGCAGACATTGCGGACGTAATCCTCGGTGGAGGTGAAAATGCCGTCCCCGAACAGATGACACGCATCCCACAGCCCGTTGTTGTAGTGAATGACATCCGCGCCCTCAATGTGGGAACGCAGGTCGTGGATCATGCGCAGGGTGTTGATGGTAAAGCATCCGTTGCGGTCGGGGATCCACGTCTCGCAGTCCCCGCGGAGCATATCCGGGACAAGCACGCCGTATCCCTGCAATAAAATCGAGTCGCCTAAAAATACTGTCTTTTTCATTGTATACCTCATTTATAATTGAAATATCGTTCAAAATACTGCATCGCCTGTTTTACGCCGTCCGCATACGGTTCCGGATGGAACAGTTCCAGTGAAACCGCACCCCGGTAGTCAATGTCGGAGAGGATTTTCCCGCACGCGGCGAAATCCACCACGCCGGAGCCTGCCATCGTGTCGCGAAGCCATGCACCACCCTTTGTTCTGCGCCAGAAGAGACCGGGGCTGACGGGCGCGGATTTTTTCAGATAATCTTTGACGTGAACGTGACGGATGTCGTTTCTGAACGCATCAAAGAAATGTTCCGCACCCTCATCGACAAACAGAGAATTTCCCATATCGCCGCAGACACCGGTGTTTTCACAGATCCGGTGAATCTCGCGCCAGAACGGCGCAAAGCCGTCGACACCGTTGAAATACAGTCCCTGATCTTCATACAGAACGGTGATTCCGAGCCGTCCCGCATACCGGGCAATGCGTTCCGCCGCTGGGAGAACGGTTTCGAGTGCCGCATCATATGTCGGTGCATTGTCGGGCAGAACGAGCCACGGGAGCAGGGTGTGATGCAGATACGGACTGCCGAGCGCCGCCGCCAGATCGAGATGATGACAGACAAGCCGTACCGCCGCATCGGGGTCTTCGTACAGATTGGAGGAAACGGAGTAACAGGCGGAGGAAAGATTATGTTCTGCGAGCACGCGCCGTGCGGCAGCCGCTTCTTTCCGCGTAAAAATGATTTCGGGACAGCGGGAATACTGTACCTCCACAGAGGAAAATCCGTGTTCCGCCGCCCAGTGTGCCGTCGCCGGAATCCCGCGTTCCGCCGCCATGGCGTTGAAGCACGCAAACATGGTGTAGTTGATCATGAATAGTCTCCTTTTCTTCCCGATCTGATGGATTCATTATAGCACATCCCGTAAAATTTGTCAAGAAAAAACGTCCGCCGGACACAAAATGTACAGCGGACGGAATATGATTCGGTTATTTCATCATGTCAAGCATGGAAACAGCATCGGAAATCGTCTTTTCGAGTGCTTCCTTGCCGTATTTGTCAACTTCGGCTTTATTCTTTTCGCCGTGGGTCAGACAGCCTGCACCGCCGATACAGCCGCCGATACAAGCCATACCTTCGATGAAGTTGCCGTCGAGAATGTTCTTTGCCTTTTTAATGAGCGCCATGCGGCAGGCTTCGATGCCGTCACAGGGAACTGCTTTCAGCTCAAAGTCAAGGTTCTGTTCTTTGATGCCCTGCGCGACCGCATCTGAAAGACCACCGGAGCGTGCAAAGATACGGCCGTAGTAGGAAGCATTGTCAAGAACGCCCTCCTCCAGGGTCGTGATGTCGATGTCACGGCTGTCAAACAGTGCCTGAAGCTCTTCAAAGGTGAGCACGGCATCGACGTGTTCCTTGACGGAATCGAGCTGTGCTTCCGCTTTCTTTGCGGTACACGGACCGATGAAGACCACCTTTGCATCCTTATCGCATTCCTTTAAGAACTTCGCAAGCGTTGCCATCGGAGAGAGGTTGTGCGAGATGAACGGCACGAGCTGCGGATAATTCTGCTTGATGTAACGTACGAATGCCGGACAGCAGGAGCTGGTGAGGAAGCCCTTTTCGACAAGCTCCTTCGATTCTTCCACAGCGACCATATCGGCACCCAGAGCCGCTTCCAATATGGTGAAGAATCCAAGCTCTTTCAGACCTGTGATGACCTGTCCGAGCTTTGCATAGGTGAACTGACTGGAAATGGACGGCGCAACGATCGCATAAACCTTGTGCTTCGTATTGTTTTCGCTCTCCTTGATGAGGTTGATGGCTTTCAGGATGAAGGATTTGTCCATGATCGCGCCGAACGGGCACTGATAGACACAGGCACCGCACTGGATGCAGTTTTCATTGTCAATGGAAGCCGCATTGGATTCATTGATGGAAATTGCTTTGACCTTGCAGGCATTCTGGCACGGACGCTTGCGGTTGACGATGGCAGAATAGGGGCAGACCTTTGCACACGCACCGCATTCCACGCACTTGGTTTTGTCGATATGCGCGACATGGTTGTGGTCAAAGGACAGTGCGCCGCGCTTGCAGACGTCTTCACAGCGGTGAGCAAGACAGCCGCGGCAGGAGTCTGTGACTTCATAACCGGCTGCCGGGCACTCGTCGCAGGCGATGTCGATGACTTCGATGATGTTGGGATTGGAGGAATCACCACCCATTGCGAGCTTGATGCGTTCCGCAACGATGGCACGTTCCTTGTAGACACAGCAGCGCATGGTTGGCGTCTTGCCGGGAACGATGGTCATCGGAATATCCATCATGTTTTCAAGCAGAGTGTCATTCCACGCAAGACGCGCGACCTCCCGCAGAACCTTGTATTTGAGATGCTGAACTTTGGTATCAAATTTTCTGATATTACTCATTGACATTAACCTTTATCTTATATATTTAGAAATAACTGACTTTGATGCGCTTGCCCATCTGTTTCAGGCACTGGGACAGCTCCTCGACCAGATTCATCTTGATGGAGAAGTTGATGGGCAGATCGGGATTCTGGTGCGCGGGGTTGATGGCGCGACCAACATAGAAATTGATGTCGGTGGCTTCCTCAAAGAGCAGGCGGCAGATTTTGGATGCGCCGTCCTTGCGGAAATTCCAGTGCTCGTACTCCTTGTTTTCGCCGAGATAATCCTTGGCATATTCCAGAACGCGGTTGATGGTGATGACACCCTCCGTGACCAGATCGACACCCTCAATCTCCGCGGTCGGCGGAACATCGGAACGCTCAAATACGAGCGATGCTTTCAGAGGCTTACGCAGGTATTTTGCTGCAATGGAGGATGTGGTACCGCCGCAGACGATGTGCTTTCCCGCTTTGGAGAAGAACAGGCTCATCATGCGGTCGCAGTCGTCCCTGTTTGAGGGCGGGCCGAACAGCAGATTCATCGGCTCACGGCGGCGGATCTTCACGACACAGGCGGTCGCATCGTCGCCGGGCTTTTCACCGTAGAGCTGGTTGCATTCGTTGATGAGGATCGTCGAAAGCGTTTTCGCTGTGTAGCCGCCGGGCGCAAGCGCTTCCATGAATCCGATGATTTCCTCACGCTTCCAGCCGAAATTGTAGGCAATGCCGATGCCCGCGTGCGGACAGCCGTCGCTCATGGCAACGAAAATATCGTTTTCCTGCAGCTTGATGGTCGAGCGGTAGATCTTCTTTCCGCCGATGTTCATTTCCTGCTTCGGATAATCGTAATTGACGTCTCCCCGGATCAGAATGACGTGCGGATTGTCATACTGGATGATCTCCGCCGTGTCATTGTTTTCCAGATGGATAATGGTAAAAGTCGAATACGCGACACCGCGCACGGAGCAAACCGGCAGGGTTGCGGCGATGGTGGAAACACACTCCTCAATTGGCAGACCCTCTGCCATCATCGTGGAGATGATTTTGGAGGTCAGCGTGGAGAGAATGGATGCTTTGACACCGCTGCCCAGACCGTCGGCAAGCACGATGACGGTGGAATTTTCGTTTTCTTCCACAATATCCACATGGTCGCCGCACAGCTCTTCTCCGTAATGGTTGATGCTGCTGTATCCGATATCGGCACATAAATCATTCATTGGATATCGACTCCTTCAGCTTGGACAGTGCGATTTTGGTTTCGGCGGCAGTCTCGCCGAGCAGGGATGCGATCTCCTGTACGATGCGCATCTGCTTGTCAACGACCTTGTCCGCGACTTCGATGGTCTGGCGGGAGATGTTTTCTTTCTTTTCGCGTTCCGCTTCTTCATCGGTGATGTCACGCATGATGCCGATGAGGTGGCGAGAATCCTTGTCGTAGACGATGGTCTGTTCCACATACCGCTGGTATTCCGCAAAATATACGCGCTGGTCGCGCAGATCACGGCCGGTCTGGAGAACCTGTACAAACGAGGATGGGTCGAGGATGCGGATGACATTTTCACCGAGTACATCGGAAGCGTAACGGATATTCATGATCTTCCGCGCCGCTTCGTTGATCTGCTGAACCTCCAGCTTTTCATTGAGCACAATGAGACCATTGGGCGTGTTCTTGACGATGGTGTCGGAGAAGCTTTCCGCTTTGTCTTTCAGATACGGCAGACACATGGAGATCTCCGCCTTGCCCTGAATGATGGCGACTGCCTTTTCCCGGCAGGTGTTGTAGCCGCAGGAACCGCAGTTCAGCTCATGCTCCGGACGGAATTTGCCCATTTGGCGCAGAACCGCTTCGATTTCTTCGTCGGAGGGATGCGGCAATTTGTGTTCGATGAGGGAGAAATGCTTTTTGAGGGAAAGCGCATCCGGCTGGGCGACGTTGAAGTCCTTCTCGCCGGCGAAATTGGCAACGGAAACGTAATCCTTGACGGGAGAACGGCGGTATTTTTCCATGACAGGGCCGCCGATGCAGCTGCCGACGCAGGCAGACATTTCGATGAAGCACTTGTGGATCTTGTTGTCGGCGATGTCGCGGAGCGCGGCGATGCAGTTTTCCACACCGTCAATGGCAAGATATGTATAGCCCGGCTCGTTCTGTGCCATCGTTTTCAGGATACCACCCGTGGTCGGGAAGAAGCGTGCGCGGCTTTCGGAAATCTTTGCGATGCGGGACTCAGGCGTGATGTGTTCCGCCTGCATCCATTTCGTCAGTTCCTCAAAGGTCAGAACACCGTCAACAACACCTTCGTAATATTCTGCTTCGTCCTTTTTTGCCACACACGGGCCAATGAAGACCGTTTTCGCGTTCGGATAACGGCGTTTGATGTCGCGGCAGTGCGCCTGCATCGGGGAAACAACGTCCGCAAGATAGTCAAGCTGTGCGGGGAAATATTTCTGGATGAGCAGATTGATGGAGTGACAGCAGGAGGAGATGATGACATCGCGGTTGTCCTCATGCAGCATCCGCTCATATTCGGTCTTGACGATGGTAGCACCGACCGCAGTCTCCTCCACATCGAAAAAGCCAAGCTTTTTCAGGGCATCCCGCATACCATCAATGCCGACACCCTCATAGTTTGCAATGAAGGACGGTGCCAGACTGACAATGACCGGGTCGCCGCTCTGGAGAAATACCTTGACCTTTTCGGTTTCGTCAACGATCTCCTTTGCGTTCTGCGGACAGACAACGAAGCACTGACCGCAGAGAATGCACTCGTTTCCGATGATGTGTGCCTGGTTTCCCGAAAAGCGGATGGCTTTGACAGGACAGTTGCGGATACATTTATAACAGTTTTTGCAGTTGGATTTTTTTAAGGTCAGGCAGTTGGACATACCCGGTCAGATCCTTTCTTTTTCGATTTTCGCTAATATGTTTTCTTTGAAGAAGTCGGAGAAGGTCTCCTTTGTGACACCGGTATAAATATCGTCGTCCACCTGAATGGTGACACCGACACGGTTGCATTTGCCGGTGCAGAAGCTTCCGGCCAAGGTGATGTCGTCTTCCAGTTTGTATTCGTCAACGGCTTTCTGAAGCAGTTCGACGATTTCCGGCGCGCCCTTGATGTGACAAGAGCTGCCGACACAGATCTGAACAATGACCATGACAGAGTTTTTCCTTTCCTAATATTATAATAGCAGAAATGGGACTTACAGTGCGGCGAGCACTTTGGTCTCGAAGAATTCCTCGACCGTATCGGGCGTCACGGAGCAGAATTCTTCGTCCACCGTCACACAGACGCCCTTCTGACATTGTCCCATGCAGAATGTGCCGCCGAGCTCGATCTTGTCGCCGAGATTCTTTTCGGCAATCAGCCGCTGGAGTTTTTCGACAACCTGGCGGGAGCCTTTGATATGGCAGGAGGAGCCGATGCAAACAACGATTTTCATATGGAATAATACCTCTTTCTTTGAAATGTATGAATTTGAAATACAGGCATAATTACTTATCATATATTATACCATATTTCAGCCGGGAAGTATAGAGTTTTTTTCATATTTTTTTATTTTTCATCGTATTTGTTAAATAAAAGACAATCCGGCGCGGAATTTGGTGCTTTTTGATAGAGGGAATTACAAATAATTTACTGAAACGCGAACCGATTTTTCGGAAAAATCGAAAGATTTTTCGTTTAAGTGCTTGCATTGCGCGGATTTTTATGGTATACTGATAAGGAGTTGTACAATAAAAAGGAGTGATTGCATTATGACATATCAGGAATTGAAACAGAATGAAGCAATTCGGGTCTATATCACTCGCGCGGATGCTGCGCTTTCTGCTCTTGGATACACGGAACACAGCTTCGCACATGTCTGCAAAGTGGCGGAAACGGCAGGGGCACTTCTGAAAACAATGGGCTATTCCGACCGCGAAGTGGAGCTTGCCAGAATGGCAGGATACCTGCATGACATTGGAAATCTCGTCAACCGTGTGGATCACAGCCAGTCAGGTGCTGTTATGGCGTTCCGCATTCTGGATAAGCTCGGCATGGAGGCAGAGGACATTGCGGACATCGTTTCCGCTATCGGCAATCACGATGAGGGAACCGGCGTGCCGGTGCATCCGGTTGCAGCCGCGCTGATTCTTGCGGATAAGTCCGACGTTCGCCGCAGTCGTGTGCGCAATGTGGATGCCGCGACTTTTGACATTCACGACCGTGTCAATTATTCCGTGCAGGATTCGTCGCTGGAAATCAACGATGCGCATACCACGCTGACGCTGAAGCTTTCCATTGATACGCATTATTCTTCGGTCATGGATTATTTTGAGATCTTCCTGGAACGCATGATTCTGTGCCGGAAAGCGGCAGAGCGTCTGGGATTGGTTTTCCGCCTGGTCATCAACGAGCAGACTGTGATGTGATATGGAAAAAGAATTTAGCGAAAAATTGAAAAAACTTTGAAAAAGGTATTGACAAAATCCGACCCATATGGTATAATATATAAGTCACTGAACGAGAGATCAAAATCCTCAGTTTCTGTAGGAAACATTTCGACAGGAAAACCGAAAAAACTTCAAAAAGTTTTAAAAACCCCTTGACAGAAACGAAAATCTGTGATATAATATATAGGCTGTCTTGAGAACGGATAACAAAATCCGAAGAACAGCAAAAGATGATCCTTGAAAATT
>JAFUPC010000112.1 GCA_017481495.1 Clostridia bacterium | reverse complement strand
TTTGCAAATTGCTGTCCACCATGATGATCGTGGCAGCATTGCGGTCAATGTCTTTCACGATAACGGGCATTGTATCTATCCCTGCCAGTTCACAAGCGTGTTTACGTCTGTGACCGGAAATCAGCTCATAGCCGCCGTCCTCACGGGGTCTTGCTATGGCAGGTACAAGCACTCCGTATTCGCGGATGCTCTCGACCATCTCTTCCATTGCTACATCGTCTCTCACTCCAAACGGATGGTCAGGGAATGGGTGAAGCTCTGACAAATTGATCTTTGCAATAGCAGTATCTTCTTGAGAACGCTTTGCCATGTTTGCGCTCCTTTCTGTGGAAATAACAAAAGCCTCGAACTCGTCGGAATATCCGCTTTGTTCGAGGCTTTCATAGTATGTGCTTGGTAAGGGCACATTATCCGATTAACTTGTCAATGAAAATCGGGAAAACACCGAAACTCCTTGATATTCAAGCGTTTCTTGTGTTGTCCCTAATATCCCTCAACCCCATCCCCTGCACGATCCCCCCTGTTTTCGCAAGCAGATCCCCATCCGTCACTTCAATAATAAAATTCTTGTTTGACGTATCGGCGGCATCTCCGACGGAAACAATGCTGACAGAATATTCGCACGGAATGCCGTCGTCCAGGGTGCACAGAATGGAAGCCTCGCCTGCGTGAACCTCCGTGCGGTGTCCGACGGGAATGGGTTCATCGTACAGTGTTCCCGCGACCATATCGGCGGGGGAGGAAAATACGCCGAACACGCCGCACGCGGTATTGTCAAGGAGCGTTCCTGTTCTCCCTGCGGTGAAGCTGCCGCGCAGTTCTCCCGGTTTTCCCGCCTCTCCCGGAACGATGCCTGTCAGGCTGACACCGAGCGTTGTCCCGCGGGACAGCGGCAGGAGCGCGCCCGTTTCCGTATCACAGATGCCATGTCCCAGTCCGCCGAACACGCCCGTCTCGGGGTCGATGAACGTCACAGTTCCGATTCCCGCCGTGGAATCCCGCGACCAGATGCCCGCCCTGTATGCGCCGTCCGCCGCCCTGCACGGGACAAGCGATAATTCCACGGTTTCCCCGCCGCGCAGAACGGTCAGCGTGACACATTTCCCTGCCGCGCCGTCCGATGCCACGGCATCCGCAAGCGCCTTGACCGTCGAGATCGTCCTGCCGTCCGCCGCCGTGATGATGTCTCCCATATGCACACCCGCAGCCTTTGCGGGACACACCTGCGCGCCCGTATCTGTTTTCACATTTTCAAGTCCCACAACAACCACGCCCTCCGTTGCGCACCGCACGCCGAACAGCATTCCGCCCGGATACAATACCGTCTCCTCATACGCGTTGACCGTGACCGTTTTCAAAGGAACATTGCCGACCGTCAAGACCTTTGTCTCGCTCTGACAATATCCCCCGTCCGCCGTGACGCCGGTTCCGTACACGGAGATCACATCCGGGCAGGCATAATCCACCCCGCCGAGCACACACAGAAACGCCGCGTACACAGTCAGCACACCGAGCAGAAATTTTCCAAATTTTGGTTTTCCGGAAATCTTCATTTATATATCTCCTTGTCTTTATCACAATGAGGATTGCCCGGAATCCGTTCACGCATTCATCCGGCACGATTGAACTATCCGCACATACAATCCGTTCTGCTCAACATTGTCTGCCGCGCGCCTCTCTTTTATGAGTGACAATTAACGGCGGCATTCCACGCCGCATGACAGATGCGCCGGATTCTGCCCGCACTGCCTTTTTATGAAAGTCATTTTTGTAAAAAGCTTGACAACCGGTGCGTTTTATGGTACAATAAATGTATCTGACGGACAATCTGTATCCCGTTCCGAACGACATTCTTCTACAAGAAAGGAAGTCCCATATGCACCCCATCATCGAAGATATGCAGATGAAAAAAATCGAAACCACCATGGAAAACCTGCGCCGCAACAACATGGAAGCGGTCTTTGCCAAAGACAAGACGGAAGCGCTGTCCTATCTGCGCGGCTATCTCTCCCCCGGATGCACGGTCGGTGTCGGCGGCTCCGTCACGCTGGACGAAATCGGTGCGCTGGATCTTCTGCGCTCCGGCAGCTACAACTTCCTTGATCGCTACGCGCCCGGTCTTACCAAAGAAGACACAAAACAGATTTTCCGTCAGTCCCTTTTGGCCGATGTCTATGTGATGAGCACCAATGCCGTGACGGAGACCGGTGCGCTCTACAACGTGGACGGCAACTCCAACCGCGTTGCCGCTCTGCTCTACGGCCCAGACTCCGTTGTTGTCATTGCCGGCATCAATAAAATCGTTCCCACCGTTGCGGACGCTGTGACCCGTGTGAAAACCGTTGCCGCTCCTGCCAACGCCGCCCGGCTCTCCTGCCCCACACCCTGCACCCGCACCGGAAAATGCGTCTCCATGATGCGAACGGGTGACGACGAAATCTGCTCCGGCTGTGCCTCCGACGCCCGCATCTGCGCAAACTACGTCATCACCGGCCGCCAGCGCATCCCCGGCCGCATCAAAGTCATCCTCGTCGCCACCCCGCTCGGCTTCTGACTTCCTTTTTCTTGAAAGAAAAAAGAAGCAAAAAGAACTTTGCTTTGCGCACCTTTTGGGGGTGGGAAGTTAATTTTTACTTTGTAACTCGATTGGGATGTTATTGTTTCTTCTTTCCTTTTGCTCGAATGCAGGCTGAAATGTCCGCACATTAAACCTTCCCCTTGAGGATTAAGGAGCGAAGAAGCGAAGCGGTGGATGAGATATGTCACCGCAGTGCGGTGACTTGAAAATCTTTGGCAGATTTGTCAGCACTCCCGCAATAATATTCCGGACAGATCAAAAAATCTTTCAATAGTGCGAAAGATTATCTGACTCGCGGGAATCAGATTGCTTCTCCTACAAAATCATCGGATTGCAGTGCGTAATACAATATCCGCATCAACACCCTTATGTTGCCGGCATTCCCCACGCCGCTGTTATCCCGCGCAAAAATTTCTCATCATAAAATTCAAAAAATTTTCCTTTCCCCCTTGACAACCCATTCATAATGTGGTATAATAGTACAGTAAAATAAAGCAGAACGATCTCCGTTCTCACCGTCATTGTGTTATATGCCGGTTGATAAAGCAAATCACCCCTGCATGATACCCGCATTGGGTCATCTTATGCAGAGTTGTTCTGTGCGGAGACCGTGAAGCGGTTTTCGCATTTTTATTTTCAAATGGAGGTGCTTGGCTATTAGCACAAAAGAGCTGCAGATCAATGAGGCGATTCGCGCAAACGAGGTACGTCTGATCGGTGCGGACGGCGAGCAGGTCGGTATCGTCAAGCTCGCGCAGGCACAGGATATGGCGGAGCAGAAGGGACTTGACCTGGTCATGATTTCCCCGAACGCAGAGCCGCCGGTATGCCGTATCATGGATTACGGCAAATACCGCTTCGAGCGCATCAAGAAGGAAAAAGAAGCCCGTAAAAATCAGCAGACCGTCAAGGTCAAGGAGATTCAGCTCTCCTGCACCATTGACACCCACGACTTTGACACCCGTGTCAATCACGCACACCGTTTTCTTTCCGAGGGCAACAAGGTCAAAGTCATCGTCAAGTTCAAGGGCCGCGAAATGAGCCATCTGGACAACGGCCGCGAAGTCATCGCCCGTTTCCTTGAAGCCTGCGCGGATGCCGGAAGCACGGACAAGAAGCCCACGCTTGAGGGCCGTTCGATGTCTGTCATCCTTTCCCCGCTCAAAAACAGCTGATTCCCCATTCCCTTTCCTTTTCAGCACAAAGATCCCAAACGCATCACGATTTCGGCTTTGGCGCGCTCGGATAGCCGCACCGAAACATTCTCATTTTCCAAACAACACCGAAAGGAAGATACAACCATGAAACTGAAGTCACATAGAGCATCTGCCAAGAGATTCACGCTGACCAAGAGCGGTCTCGTCAAGATGAACCACTCCCACCACCGTCACAACCTCGGTCTCAAGACCGCAAAGAGAAAGAGACATCTGCGCACCGGCGCTTACCTTTCTTCCAGCTTCGCTCCCACTGTCAAGAAGCTGATCGCTCCCGCAAGCAAGTAATTCGGGAATATTACAATTTTAAGATTATTACGGAGGATTATAGATCATGGCAAGAGTTAAGGGCGCGATGATGTCCCGCAAGAGAAGAAACAAGGTTCTGAAGGCCGCTAAGGGTTATTGGGGTGCAAAGTCCAAGCACTTCAAGATGGCGAAGCAGGCCGTCATGAAGTCCGGCAACTATGCATTCGCCGGCAGAAAGATGAAGAAGAGAGATTTCCGTTCTCTCTGGATCACCCGTATCTCCGCAGCTGCAAAGATGAACGGCATGAACTACTCTACCCTCATGCACGGTCTCAAGAAGGCAGGCATCACCCTCAACAGAAAGATGCTTTCCGAAATCGCAATCGCAGACGCACAGGCATTCACCGCTATCTGCGAGCAGGCTAAGGCAGCTCTCTGATTTTTATCAATAAATCCCAGCAGGATCACCTGCCGGATACAGGCAAAAACCAAAGTGTCACACCGATACTTTGGTTTTGTTGTTGATATGACAATCGCTGAAAGGAACATTTTCATGGACAGAAAAAGACCCTCGCTCATCACCTCACGCGCCAATCCCCTCGTGACGGAAGCCGCAAAATTGCAGGACAAGAAGTACCGCCGGGAGATGAATCGCTTCTTCTTTGAGGGGTACAAGCTCTTTGAAGAAGCCCGCGCGGCCGGGGTTTCCATCGAACGGGTCTACGCAACGGAAGCGGCATATGCAAAATACGCCGAACTGTTTGCAGAGCCGGATTTCGACGTGATTCTCCTCTCGGAGGACGCTTATCGGAAAATTTCTGCCGAAAATGCGCCCCAAGGCATCTTTTGTTTTGCAAAACCCCTTGACAATTTGAATTTTTATCATATAATAGATATAGGGGGTTCACAATTTCCCGCTATAATAAATGGTGAGGAAAAAATTCTCATCTGCGACGGAATGCGTGACCCCGGCAATCTCGGCACCGTCATCCGCACGGCAAACGCACTCGGCTTTGACCGGCTCGTCCTGTCCGCCGACTGCGCCGATGTGTACAACCCCAAAACAGTGCGCGCCGCGATGGGTGCGCTGTTCCGCCTGAAAATGGACATCACGGACAGCATTCCCGCGTATATCGCGCATCTCAGAAAAAACGGCTACGACGTGCACGCGGCGGCACTGACAGACGATGCCGTTCCGCTTGACACCGTCCCCGTCACAAAGCAGACCGTTTTTGTCATCGGAAACGAGGGACACGGTCTGTCAGAGGAAACCGTTTCCGCGTGCGGCGGTGCTGTCATCATCCCGATGGCAGAGGGTGCGGAATCCCTGAACGCCGCCATCTGCGCTGCACTGCTCATGTGGGAACGCGCAAAAATCTGACATAAATCTGACATAAATGATCTGAAAAAAGGAGAGCATAAGAATGGATCGGAAAACAACGCTGTACTGGATATGGCTTGCCGAAGCCTGCGGGCCGGAAAGCGCACTGCCGGTCCAGCTCTGGTCCCGTGTCCGGGACATCGAAGCAATTTACACGATGACACATGATGATTATGCCGCACTGAAAGGCATCCGCGAAAGTCAGATCACCGCGCTGTGCGACAAGGATCTCTACCGTGCAAAGCGTATTGAGGAAGCCTGCGCCCGGCACAACATCGGCATTCTGCCGCTGAACGCGCCGCTGTATCCCGACCGTCTCCGCAAGATCCACTGTCCGCCTGCGGTGCTCTACTACCGCGGTTATCTTCCTGATTTCAACGGACGGCTGTCCATCGCCATTGTCGGCACGCGCGGCATGACCGATGAGGGGCGGCGTTCCGGATACCGCGTTTCCTACGAGCTGTCGGTCGCGGGCGCAATCATCGTTTCCGGCATGGCACTCGGTGTGGACGGCATCGCGCAGAAAGCGGCACTGGATGCAGAGGGATGTTCCATTGCGGTGCTCGGAACCGCCATCGACCGCTGTTATCCGCAGGAACATCAGCCGCTGTACGACCGTCTTCTGCTGAACGGCGGCATCATTTCCGAATACGCGCCCGGTTGTGACACGCATCCGTGGCATTTCCCACAGAGAAACCGCATCATCAGCGGTCTGTGTCAGGGCACACTCGTCGTGGAAGCCGGTCAGAAAAGCGGCGCACTCATCACCGCGGAGACCGCGCATCTGCAGGGGAGAACGGTGTTCGCCATGCCCGGTCCTCCCTCCGATCCCGCCCATGTCGGAACAAACAATCTGCTGAAAGCAGGTGCTGTTCCCGTCACCTGCGCAACGGACATCCTCACCCACTACGCGCCTTTATACGATGCAACCATTTTCCCGGAAAATATCGGCATCCCGCTCCTCTTTGAAAATTACGACGATACGCTGAAATACGGCGCGGAACGCATTGCCCGCCGCCGGGACGAGCAGGGCTACCGGATACCGCCGCCTGTCTTTCCCGCAAGGAGACGAAAAACGCAGGAAACGGAACCCGCGCTGTCTGAATCCGTACCGGAACAGGCATCTGCACAGACACAGACACAAGCATCTGCTCCCACCTCTGCACCGGAAGAAAACGGACAAACCCGTCCCGCCGGGCAGGCACATCCTATCGTACAGGATAACCCCGCCGGTCAATCCCGTCCCCTCCTGTCAAGGCAGGCACCCGCCGACATGACCGCGCGGGAGGAACCATTCTCGGAATCGGACACCCGCGGCATGACAGAAGAATCTCCGGCATATGAAGCTCCGGCGCAGAACGCATCTGTACCCGAACCGTCTTCTGCCTCATCCTCCGACATCACCGCTCCCGATGCTGTCATCAATGATGATGTCATCAGTCCCACCGCCAGCCCGAAAGCTGCCGCGGAAGCCAAACGGCTCATCACCGCCGCTCTCGCCCGAAAAACCGGCAGACAGACATCCGGCGCATCCTCCGTCACGGAAGAAAAAACACCCGCATCCATTATTCCCGCTCCCACCCCTGCCCCTGCACACGCAGAATCACCCGCTCCCGCAGACCCCTCCGCGGCACACGGACAGACAGCGGATGCGGCACCGCAGACTCCGATGCAGTCCGACACCAAACAGATTCCGGCGCATCTGACCGACATCCAGAAGCACATTCTTGCGATGATCGGCGACGGGAAATCCTTTGATGAAATGTGCGCCGCCGGCATCCGCGCCTCCGAGCTGATGGTCGAGCTGACCATTCTGGAGCTGGACGGACACATCACCTCCGTACCGGGCGGAGGTTACAAGCGCACATAACGGTGCGTACATCCGGCTGCTGTGATTTTCTTTGTGAAAATTTTCTGCCGGAATTCTCTGATATTTATTCCGCGGAACGCAGGATTCCAACACTGTTCTGTGAATCCGCTCCGCTTTCTCATAGAAAGGAGTCATACCTCAATATGGCATCATACTTAGTCATTCTCGAATCCCCTGCAAAAGCAAATACCGTCAAGGGGTATCTCGGTTCCAATTACAAGGTCGCGGCATCCGTCGGTCATGTGCGTGATTTACCCAAGAGCACGCTCGGCGTTGACATCGACGATCATTTCAAAGCAAAATATATCAACATCCGCGGCAAAGGGCCGCTCATCAAGGAGCTGAAAAAGGAAGCCAAGGCGGCGACCAAGGTCTTTCTCGCAACGGACCCTGACCGTGAGGGCGAAGCCATTTCCTGGCATCTCGCCGCGGCACTGGAGCTTGACCCCGCAAAGACCAAGCGTGTCACGTTCAACGAAATCACGAAATCCGCCGTCCTTGCCGGCATCAAGAATCCGCGCGACATCGACATCAACCTGGTCAACTCCCAGCAGGCACGCCGCATTCTCGACCGCATCGTCGGCTACAAGCTATCGCCGTTCCTCTGGAAATCCGTCAAATCGGGACTTTCCGCCGGCCGCGTACAGTCCGTTGCCACCCGCGTCATCGTTGACCGCGAAGAAGAGATCCGCGCGTTCGTTCCCGAAGAATACTGGACGCTGGATGCCATGCTTCAGAGTCAGGGACCGAAAGGCCGCCCCGTCAAGGCAAAATTCTACGGCAGTGCCGACGGCAAGCTGGAACTGCACTCCAAAGAGGAGACCGATGCGGTGCTTGAAGCCGTCAAAGATGCGCCGTTCCGCGTGACCGCCGTTAAAAAGGCGATCCGCTACAAAAATCCCCCGGCACCGTTCACCACATCGACAATGCAGCAGGAGGCTTCCCGCAAGCTGTCGTTCCAGTCCCAGCGCATCATGAAGGTCGCGCAGGAGCTGTATGAGGGTATCGACCTCGGGCACGAATTCGGCGGCGTCCACGGTCTTATCACTTATATGCGTACCGACTCGCTCCGCATTTCCGCCGAAGCACAGAGTGCCGCGCGGGAATATATCCTTGACAAATTCGGGGACAAGTTCGTACCGGAGCAGCCGCGCATCTACAAATCCCGCGCCTCCGCCCAGGATGCGCACGAAGCCATCCGTCCGTCGAACATGGCGTTCGAGCCGGAAAAAATCAAAAAGCAACTAACCCCCGACCAGTTCAAGCTGTACCGTCTCATCTGGAACCGCTTCCTTGCTTCCCAGATGCAGTCCGCAGAGCTGGATACCGTCACGGCGGACATCACCTCCGGCGGATATCTGTTCCGTTCGTCCGGCTATACCATCAAATTCCGCGGCTATATGGCGGTTTATGAGGAATCCGAGGACGAAGAGGTCTCCGCCGATGCACCGGAAAAGAGTGCGCGTCTGCCAGAACTCACCGAAGGCGACGAGCTTCCGCTGTCCGAGGTGCTGCCGGAGCAGCATTTCACCGAGCCGCCCGCACGATACAACGAAGCGACGCTCATCAAATTCTTTGAAGAAAAAGGCATCGGCCGCCCCTCCACCTATACGCCCATCATCACGACCATCATTACGCGCGGTTACGTTGCACGCGAGGGCAAAGCGCTCAAGCCGACCCAGCTCGGCGAGATCACGAACAAGCTGATGGTGCAATATTTCCCCGACATCGTGGACGTTGCGTTCACCGCAAAAATGGAGGATGAACTGGACGGCATCGAGCAGGGCGATTCCTCCGTGGAAAGCGTTCTGTCGTCGTTCTACACCGGCTTTGCGGAAAATCTCGCAAAAGCGGAAGCGACTGTGGAAAAGGGCGCGTTTGACATTCCGGTCGAGGAAACGGACATCGTTTGTGAAAAATGCGGCGCCAATCTCGTCATCAAGAGCGGCCGCTACGGCAAATTCGCCGCTTGCCCCAACTATCCGCGCTGCCGCAATACCAAACCCCTCAACGCAGATGGCACGGTCGACTTGTCCAAAGCCGAAGAAAAATTCGAGCCGACCGACATGACCTGCGAGCTGTGCGGCGGACACGTTGTCATGCGGCCGGGCAAATACGGTGCGTTCTACGCCTGTGAGCATTACCCGACCTGCAAATTCACAAAACCGATCTTACGCGACATCGGCGTTCCCTGCCCCAAGTGCGGCGGCAAGATCGTCCAGAAGCGCGGCAAGAACCGGATGCTGTTCTACTCCTGTGAGCATTACCCGGAATGCGATTTTTCGTCCTGGGACATTCCGCAGGCGGAGAAGTGCCCGGGCTGCGGGGAAATCCTCTACCGCAAGAAAGGAAAGAATTTCATCTTCTGCCACGTAAAAGACTGCGGCTACAAGCGCGAATGCGAGCCGGAGGAGACGGTTTCCGCTGAGGAGACGGTTTCCGCTGAGGAGACGGTTTCCGCCGAGGAAACGGTTTCCGCTGATGCGCTCCCCTTTGACACAACAACAGCTGTGACAGGTGCTCCCGGAAACGAGGAAATGTGACATGGCAGATGCGAAAATCATTGACATTTACGGCGCGGGACTTGCCGGGTGTGAAGCCGCATGGCAGGCGGTCCGCCGCGGGGTTCCCGTCCGTCTGCACGAAATGAAGCCGCAGAAGACTACCCCTGCGCACCGGTATTCCGGTTTTGCGGAACTGGTCTGCTCAAACTCCCTGCGTTCAAACCAGATCTTCAACGCCATAGGGCTGTTGAAAGAGGAACTGCGTATCGCGGGCAGTCTCATCATGGAAGCGGCATACGCAAACGAGGTTCCCGCGGGTGCCGCGCTGGCGGTCGACCGGACGAAGTTTTCCGATTATATCACCGAAAAAATCAGAAACCATCCGCTCATCACGGTCATAGAAGAAGAAGTCACAGCCCTGCCCGATGACCCCGATGCCATCACGGTCGTGGCGACCGGCCCTCTGACCTCCGATGCGCTGTCGGCGGCGATCGCATCTCTGACGGGCGCGGACTATCTGCACTTTTACGATGCGGCGGCGCCCATCGTTTCCGCCGATTCCGTTGACATGGACAAAGCGTGGGAAGCCTCCCGCTACGACAAGGGCGAGGCGGCATATCTCAACTGCCCGATGACCAAAGAGGAATACACGGAATTTTACAAAGCACTCATCTCCGCAAAGGAAGCAGCACTGCACGACTTCGACACGCCGGACACGGATACGGGAAAAGATGCCGGGCTTACGGTCTTTGAGGGCTGTATGCCGGTGGAGGTCATGGCGCGGCGCGGGGTCGATACTCTCCTTTACGGGCCGCTCAAGCCCGTCGGACTTCCCGACCCCAGAACGGGACGGGAGCCATACGCAGTCGTTCAGCTGCGGCAGGAAAACGCCGCAAAGACGATGTACAATCTCGTCGGCTTCCAGACCCATCTGACCTGGGACGAACAACGACGGGTCTTCGGCATGATCCCGGGACTGGAGCACGCGGAATTTCTGCGCTACGGCGTCATGCACCGCAACACGTTCATGAATTCCCCGCGCCTCCTCTCCGCCGACTATTCCCTGCGCACCCGACCGAATCTGTTCTTCGCGGGACAGATGACCGGCGTGGAGGGCTATATCGAATCGACCGGCTCCGGCTTTGTCGCCGGGGTGAATGCCGCGCGGCGCGCGCTTGGGGAAGATGCTCTTTTCTTCCCGCGCGAAACGGTACTCGGCGCGATGGCGGCGTACATTTCCGATGAACGGGTGACGGACTTCCAGCCGATGAACGCCAATTTCGGTCTGATTCCGCCGCTCGAACACAAAGTCAAGGGCGGCAAGAAAGGCAGAAACGATGCTTTCGCCGCACGGGCGGTGGAGAAGATCACGGAAATGAAAGAAAACGGCGTATTTGACCGAAACGAATGATTAAATAAACAGGAAATAAATCAACATGAAAATCATCATTGATGCCATGGGCGGCGACAATGCGCCCGGCGAAATCGTAAAAGGTGTCGTGGATGCGGCGAGTTCGCTGGATCCCGCCATTCAGTATGTTCTGGTCGGCGACGAGAAGACCGTCACCGGCTGTGTAAAGGATGCGGGCGGCAAAAAGCTGCTCGGCGACCGCATCACCGTCGTTCACGCGGACGGCGTGATCTCAATGGAGGACGATCCGTTTGATGTTGTCCGCAAGAAGAAGAATTCCTCCATGACGGTCGCTTTAAAAATGCTGGCGGACGGGGAGGGTGATGCTGTCGTCAGCGCGGGCAACACCGGTGCACTGTATACGGGCGCGACGATGCTCGTGCGCTGTGTTAAGGGTATCCGCCGTGCGGCGATCGCAGCGATCATTCCCTTTGAACGTCCGATGCTCCTGCTCGACTCTGGTGCCAACGTCAACGTGACGGCGGAATACATGGAGCAGTTTGCGCTGATGGGTGCCGTTTACATGGAAAAACTGTTCGACATCCGCACCCCCGAGGTGGGGCTGGTCAACAACGGTACGGAATCCCACAAGGGTACGCCTGTATATGTCGAGACCTTTGAGCGGCTGTCCGCAAACGAAAACATCAACTTCGTCGGCAACATCGAGGGCAAGGACATTCCGAAATGCAAATGCGACGTGCTGGTCGCCGACGGCTTTACCGGCAATATCATCCTCAAATCCATCGAGGGTCTCGGCTCCTACTTCATGAAGCGCATGAAGAAGATGCTGTATGCCAATCTTGCAACCAAGGTCTCCGCGCTCGTTCTGAAAAAAGAGCTGATGCAGTTCAAGAAAGACTTTGACGCATCCGAAGCGGGCGGTTCCCCGTTCCTTGGCATCCGTAAACCCGTCATCAAGGCACACGGTTCCTCCGATGCGCGTGCCATCATGAATGCGTGCCGCCAAGCGGCGAAATTTGCCGGAAACAGTGTCACAGAAGAAATCGAACGCCGTGCGCAGTTCTTGCAGAAAGCGAAACCCGCGGAGATCGAAGGGTCGTCTGCCGGGGAAGACCAGGGTGACGAAGCATGAGCGCAAACAGCAATGTGTTCCCCATCCCGATGTCGAATCTGGAAGACACCATCGGTTATACATTCAAAAACAAACAGCTTCTCGCAGAAGCCCTGACCCACTCGTCTTATGCGCACGAACTGCGCTCCCGCGGGGTGACGGGCACCGTCTGCAACGAACGTCTGGAATTTCTCGGCGACAGCGTGCTGTCCATCATCACAAGCGAGTATCTGTTTGACATTTTCAAATCCCAGCCGGAGGGAACGCTGACGAAAATGCGTGCCAGCATCGTCTGCGAGGATGCCTGCTGTAAATTCGCAAACGACATCCGCCTCGGCGACTATCTGATGCTCGGTCACGGCGAGGAAATGAACCGCGGCCGCGAGCGCAAGTCCATTTTGGCCGATGCCTTTGAAGCACTGCTTGCCGCCATCTATCTTGATGCAGGGAAAGAGGAAACCATGCGCTTCCTGCTTCCCTATGTCAAGAAAGAAGCCGCGAAACTGAAAAACGGGCATTCCAAGGACTACAAGACCTTATTACAGCAGATCATCCAGCAGAAGCCCGGTGAAATTCTCGAATACGCGCTGGTCGGCGAGTCGGGGCCCGACCACAAAAAGTCTTTTGTGACCGAAGCGCGTCTGAATTCCAACGTCATCGGCCGCGGCACGGGTTCCTCCAAGCGGGAATCCGAACAGCTTGCGGCATATCAGGCGCTGATTCTGTTCGGCGTGGAGGAGGAGTGACCGTTTGATCTTAAAATCTCTTGAGCTGCAGGGCTTCAAATCCTTCCCCGACAAAACGACTCTGACCTTTGACCGCGGCGTGACTGCCGTTGTCGGGCCGAACGGCTCTGGAAAATCGAACATCTCCGATGCGATGAAGTGGGTTTTGGGCGAAATTTCCTCCAAAAACCTGCGCGGAAGCAAGATGGAGGACGTCATTTTCGGTGGTACGGACACCCGACGGCAGATGGGCTTTGCCGAGGTCTCCGTCACGTTTGACAACGCGGACGAAGGCGGGACACGACTGGCGGCGGATTTTGCCGAAGTCACGGTCACCAGAAGGTATTACCGCGCCGGGGACAGCGAATATTTCATCAACGGCAAAGCCGTCCGTCTGCGCGACATTCACGAGTTGTTCTTAAACACCGGCATCGGGCGCGAGGGGTATTCCATCATCGGACAGGGGCGCATTGCCGAGATCATCTCGCGCAAAAGCGACGAACGCCGCGCCATCTTTGAGGAAGCCGCCGGCATTGCAAAATACAAATACAAAAAAGAAGAAGCCGAAAAGAAGCTTCTGGCGGTCGAGGACAATCTGCTCCGCGTTTCCGACATTGTAGCGGAATTGGAAAGCCGTGTCGGGCCGCTGGAAAAGGAAAGTGCGAAGGCACGGGCGTATCTTGAACTGTACGAGCAGAAAAAGCAGTCGGACATCGCGCTGTGGCTCTACGATATGCAGGCACTGAAAGCGGAGATCACCGCACTTGACGAAGCCTGCAAATTGTCGAAAAACGAATACGAACGCGCCTGCGAAACGCTGGACGATCTTGAAAACCAGAGCGAACGGCTGTACAATCTCTCGCAGGAGCACAAGGCAAAGGAAGAAGCCCTGCGCGAGCAGGTCACACAGCTGTCCGAGACCCGGATGCGCCTGGAAACCGAATGCAAGGTCGCGGAAAACGAGATCGGTCACATCACGTCCCGTCTTGACGAAAACGCGGATGCGGCGGAGTTGCAGACAAAACAGTTGTCTGATGCAAAAGCCCGCCTGGAACACGCGCGTGCGGCACTTGCCGAAGCGGAAAACCGCCGTGCGGAAGCCGAGGAGATCTGTGAGCGCGACCGTCGGGCAATGGACGATGCCGATGCGGCACTGGATGCGGCATATGCAAGACTTTCCGCGCTCAACGACGAGATCAACGCGGCGGCACGTTCTGCGGGCGACCTGAAAGCGGAGCTGTCCGCACTCGATTCCACAAAGAACGCGGAATCCGCAAAACGCGAGGAGATCCGCGAAAGCCGCGAAAAATACAAGGAAAACATCGCACTGCTGGAAGACCGTTCCCAGAAAGCCAAGGAAACTGCGGCAAAGTACCGCGAACGCATCGAATCAAACGATAAGCAGGCGGCAGATGCGAAGACCGCGCTGTCCGAGCTTTCCGCAAAAAAGAAAACGCTTGAGGAGCGGCAGAACAATCTGTTCCTTGACTACACAGCGAAAAAGAACCGCATCGACGCGCTTTCCCGCATGGAGGAGCTGTTCGAGGGGTACAGCCGTTCCGTGCGCTTCATCATGAGCGAATACGAAAAGGGCAAAATGCCCGGCACGACCCTCTACGGGCCGCTGTCCAAGCTCATCACTGTTGCGCCGAAGTACGCGACCGCCATCGAAACCGCGCTTGGCGCCAACATCCAGAACATTGCCGTGGAGGACGAAGCCTCCGCGAAAGCGGCGATTCTGCATCTGAAAAAGAACAATGCCGGCCGCGCGACGTTCTATCCCGTCACTACGATGCGGGCATCGGACTTCAATTATCCGCTTGACAAAGCAAAAGCGCAGAAAGGCTACGTCGGGCTTGCACACACGCTGATTACCTACGACAAAAAGTTCGACGTCGTGATCCGTTCCCTGCTCGGTCGGATCCTCATCTGCGACAACATTGACCATGCGGCGGAGCTGGCGCGCGCGTATGACTACAAGGTGCGCGTGGTCACGCTCGACGGTCAGCAGGTCAACGCAGGCGGTTCCTTTACCGGCGGTTCGGTCAAGCACGACAGTGGAATGCTCACGCGCACAGTCGAGATCGACACCCTGCGCCGCGATTGCGCCGATCTTTCCGCGCAGATCGAAGCCTGCAAGTCGGAGTTGTCCGCGCTTGATAAAGAAAACAAGAAATATTCCGACATCATCGAAAACATCCGCACCAGCAACGCGATGATCAGCACCCTCTCCCAGGCGGAGATCACACAGCAGCAGGTCTTTGAAGCACAGCTCAAAGGCGACTACGAAATGCTTGCTTCCCTTGATGCGGACGAGGAAAAGCTCGATCATGCGGGCGATGCCTACCGCGCCGAACACGACCGTCTGTCGGGTCTCTACGACGAGACTGTACAGCGGGAGGAAGAATTGCGCCGCGAGCGCACCGACACCGAGCATCTGCGCGAAGAAACGGCAAAGGCCCTCTCCGATGCACAGAAAACACTCTCCCGCCACCAGATCAGACTCGCCGAGACCGCAAAGGACATTGCGGCGGCGGAAGGCACCGTCACGGCAGAGGAGCAGACGATCGCGGCACTGGATGCCCGCACCGCCGAGATGCAGAACGAAGCGGCTTCCCTTTCCGAAAAGAAAGCCGCGCACGAAGCGCTGATCGAAAAGAACCGCGCGGAAATCGAGCGGCAGGTAAAAGAAGCGGCGGAAGCAGACGAGAAGATCCGCACGTTCCGTGCGCTGGGGCTGGAATGCGAGCAGAAAGCATCCGCCCTCCGTGCACAGATCAAGGAGCAGACCCACACAAAGGAACTGCTCTACCAGCAGTACACCAAAGCGGAATCGAAGCACGCCGCCGCTCTTTCCGAGGAAGACCGCAAGGTCACTGCCCTCTGGGACGAATACGAGCTGACCTATTCTGCCGCCGCGATGCTGGATTATCCCCCGGTCACCGAAGACACCCGCGCAAAGACCGCCGCACAGGTCTCGTCTCTGCGGTCGCAGATCAAGGCACTGGGTTCGGTCAACGTCTCCGCGATTGACGAATACACGCAGGTCAAGGAGCGTTATGACTTCATGACCGCGCAGGTCGAGGATCTGACAACCTCCCGCACGGACCTTGCGGAGATCATTTTCGGTCTGGAGAGCGAGATGCGCACACGGTTCTCCGATGCGATGCGCGAGATCAACCATCATTTCCAGATCGTCTTCCGGGAACTGTTCGGCGGCGGTCATGCGGAACTCATTCTGACGGAACCGGACAACATTCTCGAGTCCGGTATTGAGATCAACGTCGCACCGCCCGGCAAGATCATCAAGAATCTGATGCTTCTGTCCGGCGGCGAGCAGGCATTTGTGGCGATCGCGTTGTATTTTGCCATTCTGAAGGTCAATCCGTCGCCGTTCTGTATTCTTGACGAGATCGAAGCGGCACTGGACGAGGTCAATGTCGACAAGTTCGCCGACTACATCCGCCGCAACGCGGTGCAGACCCAGTACATCGTCATCACGCACCGTCGCGGTACGATGGAAGCCGCCGACCGCCTGTACGGTGTCACGATGGTCGAAAAGGGCATCTCCACCGTGCTGTCCATCAAGGCGGACGAGGTCGGAACGTTTGAGAACAATTTGAAATAAAGGATTTAACTCATGGGATTCTTTGAAAAACTGAAAGCGGGTCTGCAAAAGACCAAGGAAGCGGTGTTCAAGCAGGTCACGTCCCTGTTTTCCCGCTATACCGTCATTGACGACGATTTATACGAGGAACTGGAAGAGATCCTCATCACCTCCGACGTCGGCGTGAACACGACCGAGGAGATTCTGGAACGGTTACAGGATACCGTGAAGAAAGAAAAAATCACCGAACCCGAGGAAGCACGCCGGGCGCTGATGCGCATTCTTGCCGACATGATCGGCGAGGGCGAGCCGCTCGACCTTTCCACAACGCCCTCTGTTGTGCTTGTCATCGGTGTCAACGGTGTCGGAAAGACAACCTCCATTGCCAAGATCGCCAATCTTCTGAAAAACGAAGGCAAAACGGTCCTGCTTGCGGCGGCGGACACATTCCGTGCGGCGGCAATCGATCAGATCGCCGTCTGGGCAGACCGTGTCGGTGTCGATCTCATCCGGCATGAAGAAGGTTCCGACCCCGCATCCGTGGTCTTCGATGCGGTCAATGCGGCAAAAAGCCGTCACGCGGATGTGCTGATCGTCGATACCGCCGGCCGTCTTCACAACAAGAAAAACTTAATGGATGAGCTTGCCAAGATCAACCGCGTGATCTTGAGAGAGCTTCCCGATGCGGCGCGCGAGACCCTGCTCATTCTCGATGCGACAACGGGTCAGAACGCCGTCATCCAGGCATCGGAATTCAAGAACGCCGCGGACATCACAGGTCTGGTCCTCACCAAGCTCGACGGCACGGCAAAGGGCGGCATTGTGTTCTCCATCAAGAAAGAGCTGGACATTCCGGTCAAGTACATCGGTGTCGGCGAAAAGATGGACGATTTACAGCCGTTTGTCGCGGAGGATTTCGTCCGTGCCATCTTTGAGGAGGAAGAATCATCATGAAGATTGTTCTCGCATCCCGCAACGCACATAAGATCAAGGAATTGCAGGCATTCCTCTCTCCTGTTGACCCGGATATCGAAATTCTTTCCCTTGACGACATCGGTTTTGCAGGCGACATTGAGGAAAACGGCACGACATTTGAGGAAAACGCGCTCATCAAGGCGCAGGCGGTTGCCGCACGGGGCTACATCGGCGTTGCCGACGACTCCGGTCTGGAAGTCGATGCGCTCGACGGCGCGCCGGGAGTTTATTCCGCACGGTATGCGGGGGAACACGGCGACGACCGGAAAAACAACGAGCTTCTGCTCGAAAATATGAAAAACGTCCCGGACGAAGAACGCACCGCGCATTTCGTTTCGGTGCTGGCGTGTGCATTTCCCGCAGAGGACGGCCGTGCGCCGATCGTCTGCCGCGGCACCTGTCCCGGAACCATTCTCCACGAATACCGCGGCACGGGCGGCTTCGGCTACGACCCCCTGTTCTATTACGCGCCGTTTGACAAAACGTATGCGGAAATGAACCCGGAGGAAAAGAACCAAATCAGCCACCGCGCCAACGCCATGAAGCTGTTTCTGGCGGAATTTAAAAAAGTACTGTAAATTTAAGGAAGATTATGACAAGCAAACAACGCGCATATCTGCGCTCTCTCGCATCCACGCAGGATACCATTTTCCAGATTGGCAAGGGCGGCATCTCGGAGGAAATGCTGCGCCAGATCTCCAATGCCCTCGAAGCCCGCGAGCTCATCAAGCTCCGGGTGCTTGACAATGCGGAATACGGTCCCGGTGAGGCGGCAAACGAAATTGCCGAAGCACTTTCGGCAGACGTTGTGACGGTCATCGGCACGAAGTTCGTTCTGTTCCGCCCGTCCTCAAAGGAAAAGAACCGGAAGATCGACCTTTCCGCGATCAAATAATACCATGCGCATCGGCATTTACGGGGGCACCTTTTCTCCGCCGCACGCGGGACACATCCGGGCGGCCGTGCAGTTTCTCTCGGTCTGTGACCTTGACCGGCTTTATATTCTCCCGACCGCAACGCCGCCGCACAAGGAAATTTCCCCCAATGACGACCCCGCCAGACGGCTTGCAATGTGTCATCTGGCGTTTAACGGCATTGACGACCGCATCGTCGTCTCCGATTATGAGCAGAAGCGCGGTGGGAAAAGCTACACCATTCTGACACTGGAGCATTTCCGGCTCATGTCCCCCGATCTTGTCCTGCTCTGCGGCACGGATATGTTTCTGACCCTTGACACCTGGTTCCGCGGGGAAGACATTCTGCGCACGACCGCCGTCTGCTGTCTTCTGCGCACAAATGACACCGGGGATGCGGAAGCGGTACGGCGCCGTGCGGCGTATTACCGGGAAACATTCGGCACAGAATGTTATCTGCCGGCGTTTTCTCCCATCGACATCTCCTCCACCGCGCTCCGCGAGATGATTGCACGCGGTCTTCCCACCGACGGTCTGCTCACCCCGGCGGTGCGGGATTATATTGATGAGCACGGATTATACAAAAACCAATGAATCATTACAACGAATCGCTCATTGACGCTGTCCGCGCGGAGATTCCCGCGTTCATCGGCGGCAAGCGCCTTGCCCACACTTATGCCGTGGAGCGGGAATGCGTTTCCCTCATCTCTGTTTTTTCCGCGCACCCGATGCTTTTCTCGGAAGAGGACGGATACAAACTGCGCATCGCCGCGCTTCTGCACGACATCACAAAGGAAAAGACCGTGGACGAGCAGATCGCCCTCGCGGCAAAATACCGCATTCCCTTAACGGATTTCGATCTTGCCAGCCCAAAGGTGCTTCATGCGAAAACCGCGCCTGCGCTTGCCGCGGATACCCTCAACCCGAAATTCGGATGGAACGTCGTCTGCGACACCGTCCGGGATGCCATTTACACGCACACCACAGGCGGGGCGCGGATGTCGCTTGCCGGACGGCTTCTATACCTTGCTGACTATATTGAGGACACGCGCACCTTTTCGGACTGCGTGACCCTCCGACATACCTTTTACGACGGACTTGACGCGGTGAAAGACGATCGGGACAGCTTATCGTCCCATCTCGACACTGTGATGCTCCTCTCCTTTGATATGACCATCCGCGATCTTCTGTCCCAGGGGGCGCTCATCCATGCGGACACCACTGCCGCCCGCAACGCGCTCCTGTTCCGGAAAACAAGATAAGCGGCACCTGCCGCACAGGTCAATATGGACATGGAAAACAACCACAACAATCAAACGCAATCCAAATCGCAGAATCTCACCTACCTGCCGCTGGAACAGCTGACGGACGAACAGATCTCGGAGCTGATGACGCGGCTGGAAACCATCAAAAAACAGAAAGCCGAAAAAACGGAACCCATTTCCGCTCCTGCTCCCGACGATGCGGAACAGACGAAGGTCATGGAAATTCCCGTGCCCCCGTCTCACGGCAATGCTTCCGCTATCACGGAAACGGGTACGGAACAGAATGCGGAACCGGTTTCAGAGCCGGTATCTTCACCTGTGACTGCGCAGTCTGCGCCTGCAAAAGCACATTCCGCACAGAAGCAGAATGCTTCCGCTTCCTCCTCTACCGACCCCACCCTCATTTTCCCCGACCCGTCCTGCTTTGACGATCTTGGGGATGCGCCCGATCCCGGTGCGCCGTATGAGATCCCGGACGAACCCCGTCCCTCATCCACAGGCGGGGAAGATGACCCTTACGACACCCGTCCGCTGTCCTCCGACGACATGGACGAGGAGACCATCGCCGTCTATCGCGATCTTGTGCGCAAACGCAGAAAACAGCGGCGGCTCATCCTGTCGCTTGCCGCGGTCGTCGGCGTGCTGATTCTTGTCATCGTCGTGTTTGCGGGATACCTGAATCTCTACAAGCCGACCCTGGACGATGATCTGCCATCGTTCATGACCGGATCTGACGACCCGGCGACAACGGACGAAATTCTGATAGGGGACATCACAACCCCCACGGACGACGATGTTCCAGCACCCGTCGTAAACGACACCTATGCCCGGCGGGAGGATGTCTACAATTTTCTTGTGCTCGGCATCGACCGCGCGGCGAACCTGTCGGACGTCATCATGATCGTCTCCTACGATGTGAAAAACGGGGACATAAGCGTCCTTTCCCTGCCGCGTGACACCTATATCAACGTTGGCTCGAATTATCATAAACTGAACGCCTATTTCTCGGCATCCTACAACCGTTCCCGCGAAACGGGCACCGAACGCTACCGTGATGCCATCGAATCCATGTCGGATTTCATCGAAAACGGACTGTGCATCAAGCTCGACCGGTACGTCTGCGTGGACACCGCAGGCTTCCGCGAGATCATCGATGCCATCGGCGGCGTGGATATGGAAGTGCCGTTCGATATGTATTACGAAGACCCGGAGCAGGATCTGTATATTGATCTGAAAGCCGGATACCAGCATCTGACGGGTGCACAGGCGGAGCAGTTCGTCCGTTACCGATCCGGTTATCTGAACGGCGACATCGGGCGCATCTCGGCGCAGAAGCTGTTTCTGACCGCACTTGTGAACCAGATCAAGAACAGCTTCAACGCATCGACCTTAGTCTCCATTGCAAAGACTGCCATCGAATATGTCACCACCGACCTGACCGCGGCGGAGATCGGTTATTTTGCCAAATACGCGCTGTCGGTCGACCTTGATAAGATCAGCTTCACAACCCTGCCCGGCGGTGGTGTCGTCAACCCGGACAGCGGCGCATCGTACTATGTCATGTATGCGGAAAATGTCCGGCAGATCGTCAACGAACGCTTCAACGTCTACACGCGCGAGATCACGGAGGAGGTCTTCCTTGCAAACTCGAAGAAATTCACAAGCACGGAATCCTATATTGCCACGGTGTTCTCGTCGTATATCGACGATGCGGGAACCGTCACCGCAGGGGAGATTGAGAGCGGCGACCTTGACATTCCCATCCGATGACGCTTGACACACCGATTTCCGACCGATGAAATCCCCAAAATCAAAAAAATCAACGAAAAAGCAGGCACGCCGCGCAAAAAGCTCTCCTCTGCCGTTTCTCACGCTGTGCGCGGCGTTCTGTCTTGTGCTGACGTATCTCTGGAACGTCTGGTACATTCCGTACCTGCCAAAATCCGAGGTGCCGCCGTTTCTTGCGGGCGAGAGTTCCGTTACCGATGAGAAACCTGTCACCGCGGATACCGTTGTCACCGAAAATCCGCTTTTCCCGGATACCTCGGACAGCACGCTTCCCGCATCTGTCTCCGTGGCGGATGATAATTCCGCGGTAACATCCGCAAAGGAAACCGCCGCGCCGCCCGACACCGAAAAACAGCCGGCGGCACCAACACCCCAGACAACGCAGGTTACGACCGCACCGCCGTCCGCCGACACGCAGTCTTCTTCCACCGTCTATAAACGCCGCACCGGGGTCTGCAACATTCTCATTGCGGGCAAGGACGATGCGGCATCGAACACGGACGTGCTTCTGCTCGTTTCCGTGGATACGGAAAACGGTTCTGCCGCCGCTGTGCAGATCCCGCGCGATACCTATCTTGACGGGTATAAGATCAACGCGCTCTGGGCACGCTATACCGCGTCCGCGCGGCGCGCGGGGTCTTCTTCCCCGGAATCGGACGGTATGGAAACGCTTTGCGACACCTTGGAGCAAACACTCTGCATCCGCATCGACCATTGGGCGCTGTGTTCGCTGTCCGCGTTCCGGACGCTGGTCGATACCGTCGGCGGCGTGACCGTCGATGTGCCGTGCGACATGGAATACGAGGATGCGGCGCAGAATCTGTCGATCCAGCTTTCTGCCGGCGTGCAGACATTGGACGGAAACGCGGCGGAACAGCTCGTGCGCTTCCGTTCCGGTTATGTCAGAGGAGACCTCGGACGTGTGGAAATGCAGAAGCTGTTTTTAGCGGCTCTGCTCCGGCAGATGAAAACCGGCATCTCGGTGCTGGACCTCCCCGCGCTCGTACAGACGGCGGTAAAGTATGTCAAAACTTCCCTATCCTTTTCCGACATCCTGTTTTATGCGAAAGCCGCGCAGTCACTCGACATGGATAAGGTCACATTCCTGACCCTGCCCGGCATGGACTGCCGCGAATACGGAAATTCCGGCGCGTGGTATTATGTCTTGTCGCGGCAAGGGACATGGGAAGCGGTCAACCGGTATCTCAATGTTTATGAGGTCGCGGTGGACGGAAAATTGTTCGACCGCACCTACCGCCTGACGGACACGGAAAAATCCGCACTTCTGTCGTATTACAAAACCTATCTGACCGCAGACGGCGCGACAGGTGCCGAAATTGAGAAAAACGGTGTCAATGTGGCACTCAACTGAAATATTTCATGATAACATCTTGACAAAATCCCCTCATCGTGATATAATAATAGTATATATTCCCAAACGCGATGAAGCGGAACAGTAAACGGAAGTGTCCTCCACAGAGAAGTACCGGCAGGTGAAAGGTACCGAAGGATACCCGGTCGAACTCCCCGCCGAGCGGTCGCGCAGAACCGTTTCCGGCCTGATTTTGTACGGAAACAAAGTAGGTGCGGACGGGTACTCCCGTGACAGAGGAATCCGGATGACAGCATCCGGACAAGTGCATCCCGTGCAAAATGTTTCCGCCGGGATGAAAAAGAGTGGTACCGCGGAAGAACGCACCGGCGCTTTCGTCTCTTTGTTATCATGTCACCGGGTAACAAACGGATGAAAAGCGCTTTTTGTTTCTGACCCGGAATCCAAAGAAAGGACACAACCAAATGGAAAATATCAATATCACCGAAACCGAAAACGGCGAAGTGAAAATGCCCGATCTGTCCGCCGAGGAACCCAAGGTCTGGGCGGACACCGTCGTTTCCCTGCTCGATGCCCACAAGGCGCAGGAGATCAAGGTGCTGGAAGTCTTTGACCAGACGATCGTCGCCGATTATTTTGTGCTCTGCACCGGTACCTCCAACACGCAGGTCAAGGGTCTTGCTGGCGAGGTCGAATATAAAATGGGACTCGCCAAGGTTCCGTATCTGCGCATGGAGGGCTACAACGAGGGCTCGTGGGTCATCATCGACTACGGCTCCGTGCTCGTCCACATCTTCCAGCGGGAAACGCGCGATTTTTACAATCTCGAAAAGCTCTGGTCCGATGCAAAGGACATTGACATTTCGGCACTTCTCAAATAAGAAAGGTTAATCATAAAAATGAAACACGATTTTGCCGCCATTGAGAAAAAATGGCAGGACAAGTGGGAGGAAGCAGGCATTTTCCACGCTTCCGGCGATCACACAAAGAAAAAATTCTACGGTCTGGTTGAATTCCCGTATCCCAGCGGCGCGGGTATGCACGTCGGCCACATCAAGGCATATTCCGGTCTGGAGGTCGTTTCCCGCAAACGCCGGATGCAGGGCTACAATGTCCTGTTCCCCATCGGCTTTGACGCCTACGGTCTGCCCACCGAAAACTACGCCATCAAGACGAACACCCATCCGCGTATCGTCACCGACCGCAACATTGCGAAGTTCACGCAGCAGCTGAAGCGTGTCGGCTTCTCCTTTGACTGGACGCGCACTGTCGATACGACCGAAGAGGGTTATTACAAGTGGACACAGTGGATCTTCCGCAAGATGTTTGATGCGGGTCTCGTGTTCCGTGCAACGACACTCGTCAACTACTGCCCCTCCTGTAAGGTCGTTCTGTCGAACGAAGACTCCCAGGGCGGCAAGTGTGACATCTGTCATTCCGACATCGTGCAGAAGTCCAAGGACGTCTGGTATCTGCGCATCACCGAATATGCAGACAAGCTGCTGTTCGGTCTGGATGAGGTCGATTATCTGCCCAATGTCAAACTGCAGCAGGAAAACTGGATCGGTCGCTCCGAGGGTGCGTTCGTCAACTTCCCGATCGCCGATACCGATGACAGCCTGCGTATTTACACGACCCGCTGTGACACGATGTTCGGCGTGACGTTCATGGTCATCGCACCGGAGCATCCGATCATCGAAAAATATGCCGACCGCATCACCAATATGGAAGCACTCGATGCCTACAAGGCGGAATGCGCAAAGAAGACCGAATTTGAACGCACCCAGCTTGTCAAGGACAAGACCGGCGTGAAGATCGAAGGTCTGTGTGCGGTCAACCCGGCAAACGGCAAGGAAATCCCGATCTTCATTTCCGATTATGTCATGATGGGTTACGGTACCGGCGCGATCATGGCGGTTCCCGCGCACGACGAGCGCGACTACGATTTCGCAAAGAAGTTCGGCATTGACATCATCGAAGTCATCAAGGGCGGCGATGTTTCCCGGGAAGCCTACACAGGCGACGGCGAAATGGTCAACTCCGATTTCCTTGACGGCATTGCGACAAAGAAAGAAGCCATCGCGAAGATGCTCGAATTCTTAACGGGAAAGGGCATCGGTGAAAAGGGCGTTCAGTACAAGATGAAGGACTGGGCGTTCAACCGTCAGCGTTACTGGGGTGAACCGATCCCGATCATCCACTGCCCAACCTGCGGCATGGTCGGCGTTCCGTATGAAGAACTTCCCCTGCGCCTGCCCGATATGGAACAGTTTGAACCCGGTGAGGGCGGCGAATCCCCGCTTGCAAAGGTCGAAAGCTTTGTCAACTGCACCTGCCCGAAGTGCGGCGGGAAAGCAAAGCGCGAGACCGACACGATGCCCCAGTGGGCAGGCTCTTCCTGGTACTTCCTGCGCTACTGCGACCCGCACAACGACGAGGTTTTCGCATCCAAGGAAGCACTCAACTACTGGATGCCCGTTGACTGGTACAACGGCGGTATGGAGCACGTCACCCGTCACATGATTTATTCCCGGTTCTGGCACAGATTCCTCTACGACATCGGCGAGGTTCCGTGCGACGAACCGTATGCAAAGCGCACCGCGCAGGGTCTGATTCTCGGCCCGGACGGCGAAAAGATGTCCAAATCCAAGGGCAACGTTGTTGACCCCAACGATGTCGTTGACGAATACGGCGCAGACGTTCTGCGTGTCTACACGCTGTTCATGGGCGAATACGGCTCCGCTGCTCCATGGAGCGAATCCAGCGTCCGCGGCTGCAAGCGGTTCCTTGACCGTGTTGCCGCGCTGACCGATATGGTAAACGGTGAGGGCGTAACGCCGAAGCTGGAAACCGCATTCCACAAGACCGTCAAGAAGGTCTCCTGCGACATCGAGGACATGAAGTTCAACACGGCAATCGCCGCAATGATGTCCCTCATCAACGACATTTATGAAGTCGGTTCTCTGACAAAGGATGAGCTTGGCATTTTCGTGCGCATCCTCTGCCCGTTCGCACCGCATCTGTGCGAAGAGCTGTGGGCATGGTTGGGCGGCGAAGGCTTTGCTTCCCTTGCCGAGTGGCCCACCTGGGACGAAGCGAAGACCGTTGACGCGACCGTGACGTATGCCGTCCAGGTCTGCGGCAAGCTCCGCGCGACCATCGACCTGCCCAAGGACATTGACAAGGACAGTGCCATTGCCGCCGCAAAGGAAGAAGCCAAGGTCAAGCAGTTCACCGAGGGCAAGACCGTTGTCAAGGAAATTTTCGTTCCCGGCAAGATCATCAACATCGTTGTGAAATAAAGAAATACATATGGCTTGTTTGCCGCAATCCGGCAGGCAGGCCATGTTTTTTTCAATTTGTTAAAATTTAATTCATTGACTTTTCAGGAAAAATCTGATATAATTTTTACAGATACAATAATATCGCCATTTTTTCGAAAAGGAGAACCATCATGAGAGTCATCGGTACCATTTTTCTGTTCTGCGAAGCCGTCTGTTATTCGCTGCTGTTTTTGTTTTTGTCGCCGCACCATGAATTTCAGGATCTCTTAAAGCACAAAACAACCGAAAATTACGGGATCTTGAATTCCATCACCGCGTTTCTGCAGAATGACGGTCTGAAAACCACGGCGATCCTCATTCTCGTCCTGCTGGCGTTATGTGTCGTTCTTCACACCGTCATCCGCAAAAAGACCGGGCGCGACGATCTCATCGAAGTAGGAACGCGCGCGGCGTTCGGCGCAAAAGGGGTTGCCTGTATGCTCGCACTTCCCCTGGCGCTGTTCTCCATTTTGAATGACCGTATTTATGATGTGGAAACCATTCTGTCGGTCGTCATCATACAGATCATTGTCGGCATCCTTGCGTGGGGCGTGTCGCTGTTTGTGACAAACGAATAACGCCTACATCTCCGCTACCTTCCGGAACAGCTCCGCGTGGTGCCGCTCGTCTTTTGCGATCCGCCGCAGGACCGCGCGCACACCCATGTCGCAGATGCTCTCCGATAGCGCTTCGTATTCCGCCGCTGCGGCTTCCTCATCGGCGATATTCTGCCGCATGGCAAAGAAAAAATGTTCCTCCGTGTTTGTGTAACTGCCGTTCCAATGCGTATACTGCCCCCTGTGGCACACGCCGGGCACCGGTTTTCCGCCGAGCATGGCGATCAGTGTCCCGAGCGTTTTCAGATGGTGCATTTCCTGCACGGCAACAGCGGCGAGGACATTCTGCGCGCTTTTCCGCTGAACCTGCCGACGGACGTTGTTTTTACAGTCTTCCGTGGAAAACAGAATGCTCTGATACATGTACGTCGTGATCGCAGTCATCTCCGATGCGTGACCTGCATACGGAATCTGCAGCTGCCGCGCGTAGGCGATGTTCTGTGCGGAAACGGTGATCTCGGGATAGGGAATCGAAAGAGCGCAGTCTTCTTTTTTGATTTCGGTGAGCATTGGGGAGCCTCCTTGTTCTTTGATTTGTGACATAACAGCATATGCACAACCCGCGCAGAAAATGAATAGAAATATCCCTTTCATTCTTGACAATTTCCATAAAATCTGGTATAATGTCTTTATCACAGCCGTTCCGCACTGAACTGCCGTTCCGCACTGAACTGTCGTTCAGCATCTGAACCTGAAATCATCAATGCAAGGAGACTCTCCATGTACTACAACCGCAATCCCGAAAAACAGCCCGATGCGCTTGACGCCATTCTTGCCTGCCGCCCCCAAGGTGCCGACACCCCCGCAAAGCCGGTCACAGATCTTGAAAAACGCATCCGCGGTGCTCTGCTCGGCCGCTTTGCCGGATGCACGCTCGGTGTTCCGGTCGAGGGTTATTCCGTGATTTCCATGCAAGCGCTTGCCGCCGAAACCGGAACGCCGTTCCCGCCCGTGACCTACTGGCACGGACACGACAAGCCGGACGGCTATATGCACTACGGCATCAATCCGATCTCCGACTATATGGAAGACTCGGTCTGCTGTGCGCCGGGCGATGATGACATCACCTATGTCATTCTCAACCTGCTTCTGCTTGAAAAATACGGCAAAAACTACACTGTCGATAACGTCGGTCAGCTGTGGCTGGACATTCTTCCGATCGCGTGTACCGCAGAGGACGAAGCGCTCCGTCAGCTCCGTGCCGGGACAAAAGCAGAATCCGCCGCAAACTTCAACGGCTACGTCGAATGGATCGGTGCTGCGATCCGCGCGGATGCGTTCGGTTATGCGTGTGCCGGTGACCCTGTCGGTGCAGCGAAGCTGTCCTACAACGATGCTTATCTGACTCACCGTCAGAACGGTATTTACGGCGAAATGTTCTGCGCCGCCGCCATTGCCGCCGCATTCACCGCGGAAACCCCGCTGGATGCCGTCCGTGAGGGCATGAAGCAGATCCCCGTCGAATCGGAGCTTTACAAAGCACTCGAATGGGCATTCTCCTGCGAAAAACAGATCACCTGCTATCAGCGCGCGCGGATGCTTCTCGATCAGAAATTCGGCGGAATGCACCCCGTCCACACCATCAACAATATGTGCGCCATCACGTTCGCGCTCATGCTCGGCGGAAACGATTTCACGAAGTGTATCAGCGAATGCGTCGCCATCGGTCTTGACAACGACTGCACCGGTGCGACGGTCGGCAGTATCGTCGGCGCGTGTGTCGGCATCGACAGCATTCCCGCGCACTGGTACGACCGCTTCAACGACAAGGTCATGACCTACATCACGGGATACCGCGAATCTTCCATTGAGGATGTCATTGCGCGGTTTGTCAAGCTGAACGGCTGATTTCCGGTTCCGGTTCTATTACAATTCAATTCCCAAACGACAAAAATCCCCCACACCACTTTAATGTGCCCCCTGTCAAGTAGACAGACTAAAAAACAAAAGAATTTACAAATTGAATCGATTCTTTCATCTCCCCCTGCTGCG
>JAFUPC010000012.1 GCA_017481495.1 Clostridia bacterium | reverse complement strand
TTGTTTACGCGCCCTCTCTCAGACAATACATTTTTATATTTTACCGGTGCCGACGAAGTCAATATGTCTACAAAAATATATATCGCCGATGCCGATAAAAACATTCTTTACGAAACCGCGTTATCGACTTATGAAAACAATTACATTCAATATGGTTATAAAAACTATATGTCCATCCACGTCAACGAACGCGACGACGGCACCCGGCGCATTTTCGTCAACGCCTACGATAAGCTTTACTACCTTGACGAACAGCTCAACATCCTGAACACCGTTGACATCAAAGTGGAGTATTCCGGTGTGTATATGGAATCCGACGGCGTTTATATTCTCGGAAACGAGCTTCCCCGGATGTGCCGCGTGGACATGAACACCGGTGTTCTCGAACGCATCGAGACCATGCCCGTCCCCGCGGAAATGATGTACTACAGTACGTTCCACTACGATGCAAACGGTCAGCTTTACTGTGCCTACGACGGCTCTGTCTACCGCTGTGACGGCAACCGCAATTTAACGGAAATTCTGCGCTGGGACAACAGTGCGTATGACGGCAGCGGAACATTCTGGATTCTTGACGAGACCAGCGTGTATTATATGCCGCCGTACTCACCGACCTCCTCCAAATCCAGTGAACTCGTCATGCTCGACACCGGCATGGATGAAGAAATGCTCGACCGCCGTGTGCTGACCCTTGCCATGCTGTCGGGTCAGAACAACGAATGGCTTCGGGAATTGATTTATCTGTTCAACGCGCAGAGCGAAGATTACTTTGTCGAGCTGCTCGACATGACAGACACCGCCGCGGGACAGACGACTACCGAAAAGTTTGACCAATACATCTTCGAAAACGGGATGCCCGATATGGCGGTGTTCTTCTCTGCCTTTGAGAGCCGCACCTATGCGGAAAAGGGTCTGTTTCTCGATCTCGCGCCGTATTACGGTGACAGTCTGCTCGGCTGTGCGCGCACGGCGTACCTGACGGGCGGCGGCACGCTTCCGCTTCTGCCACTGTCGATGGAAGCCTCCACCTACGCCTGCGCTTCCGCCGTTCTGGATGAAAATCTGACCTGGGAAACGATGTACGCGCTCGCCGAAGCACTTCCAACGGACGACCCGACCCACCCCGCCCTCACCTCGTATGACAATACGGATACCCTCATGCGAAGAATGCTCTCCGACTTCTTCGACTACGGCGACAAAACGGCGAACTTTGACTCGGAGGAATTCCGCCGCCGGGTGCAGTTCCTTTGCGACATGGCAGAATCGTACATCGTGGAGGATTACGGTGCGTTCTTAAAGAGCGATATGCTGACAAACGGCAAATATTCCCTCTACAACGGCACGAAAATCCGCGATGCCATCCGGGTCGGACAGGTCGATTTGCTGTACGTTCCGTTCCAATCCGTGGAGGCCTACGCCGCGCTGAAGCTGATCTTCGGTGACACGCCGTTCACGCTCTGCGGCTACCCGACCGAAGACGGCACCGCCCCCGGCGTTCGGGTGCAAAGCTCCAATCTGCTCGCGGTCTCCGCAGACTCCGAAAGTCTCGGTGGATGCAAGGCGTTCATCGACTTCTGTCTGTCCGACGACATCCAGTCCTCGGAATACCTGACGGCAAGCGCGCTTCCCGTCACGCGCTCTGCACTGGAGCTGGCGCTCAACAACTACCGGTATCTCTATTACTACAACAGCTTTTCGACGTATGAAAATCCGAATCTCGGCGGCGGAAGCGTCACCCAACTTTCCCCCGTCAGCCATTCCGCGCAAAAGGACGAAAGCACGCTGTACACCTCCTCTTCCTACACGGAAATGATTCTGACCGACGACGACTTCGACACCGTCCTCACGTTCTTTGACACCTGCACGGCATACGCCGACCCGGATACGGTCATCTCGGGCATCGTGGAAGAAGAGCTGTCTGCCTGGGAATCGGGGGCAAGGTCGCTTGAGGATGCCGCGAAGATGATTCAGAGCAGGGTGTGGATCTATCTCAACGAGTGATTTTTCTCTCCTTTATTTTATATACCAAGAAAACCGGCGAAAAATCCCGTATTTTCGCCATCTGCACTCTTGACAAAACACCCCTTTATCGTGTATAATATTTATATGAGACGTTTCTTTTCCGATGCGGAATTTTTGCGCGGGAAAGAACGCTTCAGCGATTTCCGAACTTCCCCCGACTGACGGAAAAACAAACGGGTTTCAAAACAGAATTCCGTTTGAACGTGGGCTTACACGATGGAGTGGGAAGCATATGATGTCGTCCGTCTGGGCAGTCCGAACACATGACAGGATAGGACTGCCCTTTTTCATTCGGTTTGTCTGATATAAAAAGAAAGAGGTACAAAAACATGGCGATGAAGAAAGTAGCAGTGATCATGGGCAGTGACAGCGACCTGCCTATCGTGGAGAAAGCGTTTGACGTGTTCCGCGAATTCGGCGTGCCGTTTGAGGTTCACGTCTATTCCGCACACAGAACCCCCGCGGAAGCGAGAGAATTTGTCACGGGAGCAAGAGACAACGGCTTCGGCGTGATCATCGCGGCGGCGGGAAAGGCGGCGCATCTTGCGGGCGCGATGGCGGCGGGAACGACGCTTCCGGTCATCGGCATTCCGGTCAAGTCCTCCACGCTCGACGGTCTGGATGCCCTGCTCTCCACGGTACAGATGCCCTCCGGCATTCCGGTTGCGACCGTCGCCATTGACGGTGCGGCAAACGCCGCACTGCTTGCGGTGCAGATGCTTTCCATCACCGACGGCGAACTCGCCGCAAAGCTGGATGCGTCCCGCAAAAAAGCCGCAGACAAGGTGCTTGCGGCAAACCGTGCCATTGAAGAAAAGTATAACTAAGGAGAGCACTGTATGGGTGGATTTTTCGGCGCAGTATGCAATGAAGACGTTGTAACGGATGTATTTTTCGGGGTGGACTATCACTCCCATCTGGGGACCCGGCGCGGCGGTATGGCGTGCGTTTCCCCAGAGGTTGGATTTCAACGTTACATTCATTCCATCGAGAACTCGCCGTTCCGTACCAAATTTGAAGACGATATTACCAAAATGAGCGGAAACGCCTGCATCGGCTGTATCAGCGACACCGATCCCCAGCCGATTCTCATCCGTTCCAATCTGGGTGTTTACGCCATTTCCGTCGTCGGCATCATCCGCAATGCGGATGCGCTGGTGAAGCAGTATCTGACGTTCTCCGGCGGTCACTTCACGACGATGACCGGCGGCAAGATCAACATGACGGAGCTTGTGGCGGCACTCATCAACCAGAAAAGCTCCTTTGCCGAGGGCATCCGGTTCGCGCATGACTTAATCGAGGGCACCGCCTCCATTCTGATTCTCTGCGAGGACGGTGCGATGATTGCCGCGCGCGACAAATGGGGACGGCTCCCGATGATCATCGGCAAAAAGACGCCCGATGCGGAATCGGAGATGTACGGCTACTGCGCGACCTTTGAGGATTTCGCCATGCTGAAGCTCGGCTATGCGTTTGAACGCGAGCTCGGCCCGGGAGAGGTTGTGCGCATCACCTGCGACGGGGTCGAACAGCTTTCCCCGCCAAACAAGGAAAAGCGCATCTGCGCGTTCCTCTGGACGTACTACGGCTATCCGAACGCCGTTTACGAGGGGGTCAACGTGGAAGCGATGCGCATGAAGAACGGCGAGATCATGGCAAAAGCCGACCGCGAAGCCGGGGTTGCGCAGGACATTGATTATGTCGCGGGCGTTCCCGATTCCGGTGTTCCGCACGCCATCGGTTATGCAAACGAAAGCCACATTCCTTATGCGCGCCCGTTTGTCAAATACACCCCCACCTGGCCGCGCAGCTTCATGCCGACCAACCAGTCCATGCGCAACAAAATTGCGAAAATGAAGCAGATCCCCGTTCACGCGCTGATCGAGGGCAAGAAGCTTCTGTTCGTAGACGACTCCATCGTCCGCGGCACGCAGATCCGCGAAACGGTCGATTTCCTGTATGACAACGGTGCAAAGGAAGTCCACATCCGTTCCGCCTGCCCGCCGATCATGTTCGGGTGCAAATTCTTGAACTTCTCCCGCAGTACCTCCGAAATGGAGCTGATCGCGCGCCGCACGATTCAGGAATTGGAGGGCGACGAGGGACAAAAGCACATTGACGAATATTCCGACGGCAAAACCGAGCGCGGAAAAGCCCTGCGCCGTGCCATTGCCGAAAAATTCAAGCTAACCTCCCTTGACTACCAGTCCGTGGAAGGCGTTCTGGAAGCCATCGGGCTTGACCCGCGCGACGTCTGCACCTACTGCTGGACGGGCCGCGACTGAAGACTGAACACACGATAAATTGAGAAAGGAAGCCGCGGTACATTCTTTCTGCCGTGGCGCAGACTTGTAACTATGCATAACAATTCCAAATCCGAATCCTATGCAGCAGCCGGTGTGGATATCACCGCCGGATACCGTGCTGTCGAACTGATGAAATCCCACATTGCCCGCACGAGAAACGAGGGCTGTCTTGACGACGTCGGCGGCTTCGGCGGCTGCTTCGGTCTGCCGGTTGCCGGCATGGAGGAGCCTGTGCTCGTTTCCGGCACGGACGGATGCGGCACCAAGGTCAAGATGGCGATTCTGATGGACAAGCACGACACCATCGGCATCGACGCCGTTGCCATGTGCGTCAACGACATCATCTGCTGCGGTGCGCGCCCGCTGTTCTTCCTTGACTACATCGCGTGCGGAAAGAACATTCCCGAAAAGATCGCCTCCATCGTCGGCGGCGTTGCCGAGGGCTGTGTCCAGTCCGGCGCGGCGCTCATCGGCGGCGAAACTGCCGAGCATCCGGGTCTGATGCCCGAGGAAGACTACGACCTTGCCGGCTTTGCCGTCGGTATCGTTGACAAGAAGAAAATTCTTGACAACACGAAGATGGCGGCAGGCGATGTTGTCATCGGTCTCCCCTCCACCGGCATCCATTCCAACGGCTTCTCCCTTGTGCGCAAGGTATTCAACATTGATGCAAACCCCGCTTCTCTGTATGAACCGTGCGAAAAGCTCGGCGGCAAGTCCATTGCAGAAACGGTTCTCACGCCGACCCGCATTTATGTCAAATCCATCCTTGCCCTGCTTGAAAAAGTGGAAGTCAAGGGCATTTCCCACATCACCGGCGGCGGCTTCTACGAAAACATCCCGCGCTCCATCCCCGACGGTCTGTGCGCAAAAATCAACAAGTCCGCTGTCCGTGTGCTTCCCATCTTTGACCTGATCGCGGAATGCGGAAATATTCCCGAGCGCGATATGTTCAACACCTACAACATGGGTGTCGGCATGAGCGTGGTGGTAAAGAAAGAAGACGTTGATACAGCACTTTCCATTCTGCGCGCACACGGCGACGATGCGTATGTCATCGGCGAGATCGTTGCAAACGCAGACGAAAAGATCATTCTCGAATAAAGCGAAACGGGGCATCAGTCATGAAACGGAAAAAAGTTACCGAGCCCGTCCGCATCGCGGTCTTTGTATCCGGCGGCGGAACGAATCTGCAGGCACTCATCGACGCACAGCGGGACGGCATTCTCCGTACCGGAAAAATCGAACTCGTTCTCTCCTCCTCCCGCGATGCCTACGCCCTGACCCGCGCCAACGACAACGGCATTCCCACCGTCATCGTGGCACGGAAGGAATGCGCCGACCAGGGGGCGTTTGAAGACGGCATCCGTGCCGCCCTTGCCGCGCACAACATCGAGCTTATCGTGCTTGCCGGCTTTATGTCCATTTTGAGCGAAGATTTCGTCCGCGAGTGGCCGCGGCGCATCATCAACGTCCATCCTTCCCTCATCCCGTCGTTCTGCGGAAAAGGCTTCTACGGTCTGCGTGTCCATGAAGCGGCACTTGCCAAAGGTGTCAAGGTCACGGGTGCGACCGTCCATTTTGTCAACGAAATTCCGGACGGCGGCGAGATCATTTTGCAGAAATCCGTCGCCATCCATAAAAACGATACCCCCGAATCGCTTCAGCAGCAGGTCATGCGGCAGGCGGAATGGCTTCTGCTTCCGCGTGCGGCGGAACAGGTCTCGCTGGAAATTCTTTCTGCGCGCGCGGTGTCAACGAACACCACGGTGTTCAACGGAACATGAGGTTCTGCCATGCTGAACAACGGAATTTTTTCTCCTGAGGAGCTTGAGATTCTGAAAAAACGGGAAGAGCCGCTTGCAAATGCGCTATTTTCCGAGGTCATGGATGCAGCGCGTATGGCGCGGCGGAACGGCGGCGCACCGGAGCTGCTGGCATTCGGTTATCACATGACCGGAGACGACGGGTATGTGGAGCAGGCGCGCGGGCAGATGCAGGCGCTTGCCGATAAACCGGTCTGGTATTCCGAGGAATACAGTCCCACAGCCTACGAGGGCTACGATATCCGCACGGCACTGGAAACCGGCGGTAACTGCTTTGCGATGTCGTATTTGCTGTCATTCTTCGGCGACCGGATTTCCGAGGACGAGCGTGATGCGTTCATCCTTGCACTGCTGGAAAAGGGTATTTATCCGATTCTGGAAGACTGGGTTCTGCCCGGACACCGCATTCACGCGCTTGACACGATGGGGCACAACTTCTGGATCACGACCATTTCCGGCTGTGCGGCGGCAATCACACTGCTCTACGACCATCTGCCCGATTACAAAGGTCTGACAGCAGACGATATGCTGAATGCGGCCAGAGATGCCGTCCGCGCATGGTTTGCCTATCCCGGCAATCCGCTCAACGCAAAGCCTGCCAACATCGATCGGGGCGGCTATTACGAAAGCGTCACCTATTTTGACTTTTCCCTGCACGAATATCTGCGGTTTGCTTTTGCGTACAAACGCAGATTCGGGGAGCCGCCGTTTGACGACACTGAACTGCTTATGCAGGCGGCGGACTTCTTTCTGAACGCATCGTATCCGTCCTCAAAGAAGGACTACGCGGTAGGATTTGGCGACACGAGCGGTGCAGAATTTCTTTATGCGCCGCTCCATATGCTAAGGTACGGTCTTGATCATCCGGGTCTGCGGTATTACGAGCAGCATCTGCACAACATTGACCCCGACAAGCTGCTCCGTCTGCTTCTGTGGGACGAGATCTATCAGAAACCCGCTGAACCGCACGCGCCGCTTTCCGCCTGCTACACGGGCATCGGCTGGGCGATGTTCAAGTCCACAAATGCGCCCGACGGCGATATGCTGTGCATCAAATGCGGCGACACCTGGAATCACGCCCATGCGGATGCGGGTCACTTCACGCTGTTCCGCCGCGGTGTGCCGGAGGTTTACGACGCGCTGATGACCTCCTATTCCAGTCCCCGCTATATTCCCTATTTCACAGACTCCCATGCGCACAATGTCCTGCTTTACAATGGGCAGGGGCAGGACTTCCGCGACAACTACAAAAACCACGCGCATCTGCCCGGCAAACTCTACAATTATATGGATGAGGACGGCTTCCGCTATGTGGTCGCCGATGCGACGGGGCCGATGAGCCGGTATTTCCGCAAGCATCACCGGCACTTTGTGTGGCTGGACGGCTTTATCCTCATTTACGACGATGTGGAATGCTACGACTGCGGCACGGTCAGCTATCTGCTCCATGCCGCCGACCACAGCTGTCACCGGATGTTAACGTTCTGCGACGTCACGGTGGGAACGGGATATGTTTCCGACCGCGCGGAAAAGCACGAGTTCGAGCGCACCTATTTTTCGTTCAACCGTCAGACCGACGACGAGGGACACGTCCGTTTTGCGGCACTTCTCTTACTTGACGACACGCTTTCCTACGCCTTTGAGGAAAACACACCCAACTGGGTGCTGAACATCGGCGAATACACACTTTATTTCAACTACCGCGCTGACGGCAAGGTCATGCACCGCAATGCGCTTGTCACCGTGGACGGTTTTCTGACGGATGCGCTTCTGCTTATTTTGAAAAACGGCGAACCGTATGCCGTTGTCAATGGCTCCATCGTCCGTAAAAAAGACCCCGGGACCGGGGAAACTGCAAGTTATCTTGAAACACTTTCCAGAATCACAGGAAAACTCTGATATACGAGAAAGGAAATGAATATGAACATCTACGCCATCCCTACGGTGAAAGACCGCATTGCCGGTAACTCCTACGTCGGCCGCGGCATCGTCATCGGCAAGACCGCCGACGGCAAAAAGGGCGTGTTCGCCTACTTCATCATGGGCAGATCGGAAAACAGCCGCAACCGTATTTTCGTCGAATGCGGCGATGAGGTCAAGACCCATCCGTTCGACGCCTCCAAGGTCGAGGATCCGTCGCTCATCATCTACTCCCCCGTCCGCAAAATCGGCAATGACCTGATCGTCACCAACGGCGACCAGACCGACACCATTTATGACGGCATCGCGGCAGGCAAGTCCTTCTCCGAATCCCTCACCGCCCGCTGTTTTGAGCCGGATGCGCCGAACCTGACCCCCCGTATTTCCGGTATCCTGCATTTCGGGGACGGGGATTTCACCTACGAAATGAGCATTCTGAAGTCCATTGACGCGGAGGGCTCCGACTGCGCACGGTATACGTTCTCCTATCCCGCAAAAGCAGGTCTTGGGCATTTTCTGCACACCTACGTCTGCGACGGAAATCCCATTCCCACGTTCCAGGGAGAACCGGAGCGCGTGGCGATTCCCGACTGCATCGACTGCTTCACAAACGAAATCTGGGACAATCTCGACGAAAACAATAAGATTTCCCTCTACGTCCGCTATACCGACCTTGCAACCGGTGAGGTCGAAAACCGCATGATCAACAAAAATCAGTAACAAGAGGAATATATAATGAAAGAATTTGAACTGAAATACGGCTGTAACCCCAACCAGAAGCCGGCGAAGATCTACATGGCGGACGGCACGGAGCTGCCCATTGAGATCCTGTGCGGCCGTCCCGGCTACATCAACTTTCTGGATGCGCTGAACTCCTGGCAGCTGGTCAAGGAACTGAAGGAAGCGCTCGGTATGCCCGCGGCGACCTCGTTCAAGCACGTCAGCCCCACCTCCGCGGCGGTCGGTACGCCCCTGCCCGAAAAGCTGAAAAAGGCGTGCTTCGTTGACGACATCGCAGGTCTTGACGACTCCCCGCTTGCCTGTGCGTATGCCCGCGCACGCGGCACGGACAGAATGTCCTCGTTCGGCGACTGGATCGCGCTCTCCGATGTCTGTGACGTGACGACGGCAATGCTCATCAAGCGTGAGGTCTCCGACGGCATCATCGCGCCCGGCTACGAACCCGAAGCACTGGAAATTCTGAAAACCAAGAAAAAGGGCAACTACAACATTGTCAAGATCGACCCCAACTATGTCTGCGCCGAGATCGAAGAAAAGCAGGTCTATGGCATCACGTTCCGTCAGGGACACAACAATTTCGCCATCAACAACGAACTGCTTGACAACATCGTCACCGAAAACAAGAACTTCCCGGACAGCGCAAAGCGCGACCTCATCATTGCGCTGATTACGCTGAAATACACGCAGTCCAACTCTGTCTGCTATGCGGTGGACGGTCAGGCGATCGGTGTCGGTGCTGGTCAGCAGTCCCGCATTCACTGCACACGCCTTGCCGGCGGAAAGGCGGACAACTGGCATCTGCGCCAGTCCGACAAGGTGCTCGATCTGCCGTTCCTCCCCACGCTCGGCCGCCCCGACCGCGACAACGTCATTGACGTATACATTTCCGAGGACTGGGACGACGTGCTTGCCGACGGCGCATGGCAGAAATACTTCACCGAACGCCCCGAACCGTTCACAAAGGAAGAAAAGCGCGCGTATCTCGATGCCATTTCCGGTGTCGCGCTCGGCTCTGATGCGTTCTTCCCGTTTGACGACAACATCATCCGCGCACGCCGTTCCGGTGTCTCCTACATCGCAGAACCCGGCGGCTCCATTCGCGACGACGTGGTCATCGAAGCCGCTGACAAGTTCGGCATGACGATGGCGTTTACCGGTATGAGACTGTTCCATCATTAAAATCGCTTGCAAAATTTCATTTTGCAAGCGGGTACATCGGGCTGACGCAGCCCGATGGCTCCCGGTGGTCGCTTTAAAGGTGTCTTTACGGCCGGGAGACCCGTCCGTGCGACGCATTTATTAAATACCGCCCGTTGGGCGGTGAAAGGAAAACGAATGAAGTTAATGGTAGTCGGTGGCGGCGGCAGAGAGCACGCCATCATCAAAACCCTGAAAAAGAATCCCGAAATCACCGAAATTTACGCTCTGCCTGGCAACGGCGGCATTGCGGCGGATGCGACGTGTGTTGACATCGGGGCAAAGGACATTGCCGGCATCACGGCATTTGCAAAGGAAAACCGGGTCGACTTCGCCGTTGTCGCGCCCGATGACCCGCTGGTACTCGGATGCGTGGATGCGCTGGAGGAGATCGGCGTTCCGTGCTTCGGCCCGCGCGCAAACGCGGCGATCATTGAAGGCTCCAAGGTCTTCTCCAAGAATTTAATGAAGAAATACGGCATCCCGACCGCATCCTACGAAGTCTTCACCGACCTTGATGTGGCACTTGCCTATGCGGAAACGTGTCCCGTCCCGATCGTTGTCAAGGCGGACGGTCTTGCGCTCGGCAAGGGCGTTCTCATCTGCGAAACGCGCGACGACGTAAAAGCGGCGCTCCGTTCCATGATGGAGGACAAGATCTTCGGTGCCAGCGGTTCCTCCGTTGTCATGGAAGAATTTCTGACCGGCCCCGAGGTCTCCGTTCTTGCATTCACGGACGGCAACGTCGTGCGCCCGATGGTCTCGTCAATGGACCACAAGCGCGCGCATGACAACGACGAGGGTCTGAACACCGGCGGTATGGGTACCGTCGCGCCGAACCCCTATTACACCAAAGAGATCGCCGATGTCTGCATGGAGACCATCTTCCTGCCGACCATCGCGGCGATGAACGCAGAGGGACGGACGTTCAAGGGCTGTCTCTACTTCGGTCTGATGCTGACCCCGAGTGGCCCGCGTGTCATTGAATACAACTGCCGCTTCGGCGACCCGGAAACGCAGGTCGTTCTGCCGCTCTTAAAATCCGACCTTTACACCATCATGAAAGCGGTTCACGACGGAACGCTTGCCGACGTTGATGTGACATTCTCCGAAGGGGCTGCGTGCTGTGTCGTCTGCGCCTCCGACGGCTATCCCGGAAAGTATGAAACCGGCTATCCCCTCACCCTGCCAGAGACCGCGGACGACGAAGCGGTCTACGTTGCCGGCGCGAAACTCAAGGACGGTGTTCTCGTCACCGGCGGCGGCCGCGTTCTCGGTGCGGTCGCGGTCAGAGAAAATCTCGGCTGTGCCATTGAAGCGGCGTACAAGGTTGCCGATGGCGTGCAGTTTGAGAACAAGTATATGCGCCGAGATATTGGCAAACGCGCAATGGCGGCAAACAAATAAGTCTCCCTCTTGAGGGATGGGAGTTCCCTCCCCACCTCCCTCATCTCCCAACACACAAACGAAAGGAATCACCCCATCAACATGGTATATCGTGTATTTGTAGAAAAGAAACCCGCACTGGCAGGGGAAGCACGCGCACTGCTTTCCGACCTGCGCACACTGCTCGGCATGGAAAATCTCACCGGTGTGCGGATGTTCAACCGCTACGATGTGGAAAACATCGACGAGAGCCTATTTACCTATGCAAAGCAGGTGGTCTTCTCCGAGCCGCAGCTGGACATCGTGTATGACGCGCTTCCCACAGTTTCCGGTGCATCGGTGTTTGCCGTGGAATATCTGCCCGGTCAGTTCGACCAGCGCGCAGACTCTGCCGCACAGTGCATCCAGATCCTCTCCCAGGGAGAGCGCCCCGACGTGCGCTCCGCAAAGATCTATCTTTTAGAGGGCGCGCTGTCCGAGGACGACATCGCCCGCATCAAGCACTACGTCATCAACCCGGTCGAGAGCCGTGAAGCGGTCATGGACAAGCCCGCGACCCTGAAGACCGAATACGACATTCCGACCGAGGTCGATACGCTCGTCGGCTTTACCGCGCTGGACGAGGATTCCATTGCGGCGTTCGTCAAGGAAAAAGGCCTTGCAATGGACAACGACGACCTGCGCTTCTGCCGCGATTACTTCAAAAATGAAGAAAAGCGCGACCCGACCATCACGGAGATCCGCATGATCGACACCTACTGGTCCGACCACTGCCGTCACACCACGTTCTTGACCACCATCGACAACGTGTCCTTTGAAGACCCGATGATGGAGGAAACGTACAAGGATTATCTTGCGACCCGCGAATTTCTCGGCAGAACGAAGCCCATCAATCTGATGGACATCGGCACCCTTGCCGCAAAATATCTGCGCAAGACCGGCAAGCTCGACAAGCTCGACGAGTCTGAGGAGATCAACGCCTGCACCGTCAAGATGCAGATCAACGTGGACGGCAAGCCGGAGGACTGGCTGCTCCTGTTCAAGAACGAGACCCACAACCACCCGACCGAGATCGAACCGTTCGGCGGTGCGGCGACCTGTATCGGCGGTGCGATCCGCGACCCACTGTCCGGCCGTTCCTACGTTTATGCGGCAATGCGCGTGACGGGTGCCGCCGATCCGACCGTTCCCGTTTCCGAGACGATGGCGGGCAAGCTGCCGCAGAGAAAGATCGTCACGACGGCGGCGGCAGGCTATTCCTCCTACGGCAACCAGATCGGTCTTGCGACCGGTCAGGTCGATGAACTTTACAATCCCGGCTACGCGGCAAAGCGCATGGAGATCGGTGCGGTCATCGCCGCTGCTCCCGCGGAAAATGTCCGCCGCGAATGCCCCGACCCCGGCGACATCGTCATTCTGCTCGGCGGCAGAACCGGCCGTGACGGATGCGGCGGTGCGACCGGCTCCTCCAAGTCCCACACCGAGGAATCTCTTTCTTCCTGCGGCGCAGAGGTTCAGTAAGGCAATGCGCCCGAAGAACGCAAGCTTCAGCGCCTGTTCCGCAATCCGACGGCGACCCGCATGATCAAGCGGTGCAACGACTTCGGCGCGGGCGGTGTTTCCGTTGCCATCGGTGAGCTGGCGGACGGTCTTGCCATCAATCTGAACGCCGTTCCGAAGAAGTACGACGGTCTGGACGGCACCGAGCTTGCCATTTCCGAATCCCAGGAGCGTATGGCTGTCGTCGTAGCGGCAGAGGATGTTGATGCGTTCTGCGCCATTGCGACCGCGGAAAACCTGGAAGCGACCGTTGTTGCGACCGTAACGGAAGAGCCGCGCCTGACGATGACCTGGAACGGAAAGACGATCGTCAATCTGTCCCGCGAATTCTTAAATTCCAACGGTGCGGAAAAGCACATCACCGTCGCGCCCGCTGCACCCACAGCGTTTGCAAAGACCGTTTCCGGCTCCTTTGCCGACAACATGAACGCCCTTGCGTCCGACCTCAACGTCTGCTCCAAGCGCGGACTTTCCGAACGCTTTGACTCCACCATCGGCGCGGGCACCGTCATGATGCCGTTCGGCGGCAAGCATCAGCTGACCCCGAACCAGGCGATGGTCAACCTGATTTCCGTTGAAAAGAAGCACACCGATGCCTGCTCGTTCATGGCAGGGGGCTACAATCCCGACATTGCGATGCACAGCCCTTACCACGCATCGTATCTCGCCGTCGTCGAGTCCGTTTCCAAGCTGATCGCGGCAGGCGCGGACAAGACCGACGTTTATCTGACGTTCCAGGAATATTTTGAAAAGCCGGGGCACGACCCGAAGCGCTGGGGCAAGCCGATGGCGGCACTGCTCGGTGCGTTCCGCGCGCAGAAAGCGCTCGGCTACGCGGCAATCGGCGGCAAGGACTCCATGTCCGGCTCCTTTGAACATCTCGACGTCCCGCCGACCCTCGTTTCCTTTGCCGTCACCACCGGCACAACGGCGGATGTCATCACCCCCGAATTCAAATCCGCCGGCCACAAGGTCGTTCTGATGATCCCCACCCTCGGTGCGGACGGTCTTCCGACCGCAGAATCCCTGCTTGCCCTGTACGACACTGTGACCGCACTGATGCGGGGTGGCAAGGTCGCCGCCGCATACACGCCCACCTTTGGCGGCATTGCGGAAGCGGTTATGAAGATGGCGTTCGGCAACGGCATCGGATTTGCATACGACAAGTCTGTGACCCTTGACACCGTGTTCGGCTACAATTACGGCGCATTTATTCTGGAACTGACGGGAGACGAGATTCCCGCGGGTGCTTCCCTGCTCGGTGTTACCACAGCAGAGGAATGTGTCACGTTCGGCGGTGAAAGCCTTGCCCTTTCCGATCTGCTTGCCGTTTATGAGGGCAAACTCGAAAAGGTTTACGCCTGCAACATTCATCATGACCAGGAAGAAACGAAAATCCCCGCGTTCTCCTTTACGGCAGAGAAGCGCGTCTCCCCGAAAGTCGGCATTGCAAAGCCGCGCGTGCTGATCCCCGTTTTCCCCGGCACGAACTGCGAATACGACTCTGCAAAGGCGTTTGCCGATGCGGGCATCGAACCCGAAATTTTCGTCATCAACAACCTGTCCGGCGCATCCATTGCGGAATCGGTTTCCGTCTTTGCAAAGAAGGTACGCGATGCGCAGATCATCTTCGTTCCCGGCGGTTTCTCCGGCGGTGACGAACCGGACGGCTCCGGCAAGTTCATCACGGCATTCTTCCGCGCAGGTGCGGTCAAGGAAGCGGTCACTGATCTGCTTGACTGCCGCGAAGGTCTGATGGCGGGTATCTGCAACGGCTTCCAGGCACTCATCAAGCTGGGTCTGGTTCCCTATGGCAAGATCATCGACACCGACGACACCTGCCCGACCCTGACGTTCAACACCATCGGCCGCCACCAG
>JAFUPC010000111.1 GCA_017481495.1 Clostridia bacterium | reverse complement strand
CTGCTATGTTGTCTTTGAGCACAAGTTCACACGCCTTGATTTTGAACTCCTTGCTGTACGTCCTTTTCAATGGACTCACCTCTTTCAAGTTAATTATACCACTAACTCTTCGATTTGTCCACTTATATTATACAACTTTCCTCTCTTCACTCTTCACTATTCTCTCCACGAAAGGATTACTCCCACATGAATACCACGTCCCTTCTTTCCTCCATTCTTTCCGGCGGACAGGATGCCGCGCTCGTCTCCCTTTACGGTGAGGAGATGCTGGATCTCCAGCGCGTGCGGTATGCAAAGGCCGTCGAGGGCTTTGTTTCCACTTACGGCGAGGCGGAAGATGCAAGTGTCTTCACCGTCGCCGGCAGAAGTGAGATTTCCGGCAACCATACCGACCACAACTGGGGCTGCGTCATCGCGGCTTCCATCAACCTTGATATCATCGCTGTCGCGGCAAAAAACGGGGAGAATATCATCCGCATCAAGAGCGAGGGCTTCCCCGAAGATGTCATTGACATCACCGACGAGACCGTGGATGAGGGAAAATTCTTCACCTCCGGCGCCATCATTTCCGGTGTCTGCAAGGGTTTTTCCGATAACGGCTTCGCAATTGGCGGCTACAACGCTTACACCACATCCAATGTCCTGAAAGGCTCCGGTCTTTCTTCTTCCGCGGCGTTTGAGGATATGGTCGGCAACATTCTCAACTACTTCTTCAACGACGGCAAGATCGACAACGCGGAGATTGCAAAAATTTCCCAGTTTGCGGAAAACAAGTATTTCGGCAAGCCCTGCGGTCTGATGGATCAGGTCGCGTGCGCGGTCGGCGGATTCGTCGCCATCGACTTCGGTGTTCCGGGCAAGCCGGTCATTGAAAAGATGGACTTCGACCTGTCGTCCCACGGATACAGCCTGTGCATCGTCTCCACCGGCGGCAACCACGCCGACTTGAACGAGGACTACGCGTCCGTTCCCGCAGAGATGAAAGCCGTCGCGGCGCATTTCGGCAAGCCCGTTCTGCGCGAGGTGACGATGGAGGAGCTGATTTCGGCGATTCCCGTCCTGCGTGAGAAGACCGGCGACCGTGCCATCCTCCGCGCGATGCACTTCATTAACGAAAACAAGCGCGTCAAGGCGCAGACCGCCGCACTGAAAGAGGGCGATCTCGATGCGTTCTTTGGCGGCGTGCTCGCATCGGGCAATTCGTCTTTTGAATACCTGCAGAACGTCTACACGACCAAGAACGTCTCCGAGCAGGGGCTGTCGCTTGCACTTGCGCTTGCGCAGAATTACCTTTCGGATAAGGGCGGCGCATGGCGCGTTCACGGCGGCGGCTTCGCCGGCACTACGCAAGCATTCGTCAGAAACGAGGACGTCCCCGGTTACCGTGCGCTCATGGACGGCGCATTCGGCGAGGGCGCGTGCCTGGTGCTGAAAGTGCGTGCGGTCGGCGCGGGAAAGGTGATCTGAAAGACGTGCGCTGCAACACACGAATGATATATTTCCGCTTGCGCGGAAATGTGATAGCCGCCTGCGGCGGATGACATGATTAAAATGGTTATAATGAAAAGGATTTGTGCTGCCGAAAAGCGGAGCATGGATCCTTTTTGTTTCTTTTTGCGGGGTGGCGATCATGTTGTCAACCGGATGACGACGATGTTATTTTTCCTTGCCCAAACAGCATCGTCGCCTTTCCCTGAAAATCCCCCGCCGAATCTGACAATTAGGTGAAACCCCTTGCCCCCCGCCCCGTTTTATGGTACAATAAATATAATCCCCCAAAAAGAAAGTAAAAAGTTCCTTTGGCAGGGGGTCAGGGGGACAGCGTCCCCCATATCAACAGGAAAGGATACCCCCAACACATGGCAAAAACAGAACCCGAACAGAACAAGGATGTCAATACCCCCGAGGAGGCGGCGAAGATCGACCGGTCGATCAGGATTCTGACGGTCGTTGTCGCGGCGCTGGCGGCGGTGTTTTTACTGAATATGGTGGCGCAGAACGTCATTCGGCCGTCGCTCAATTATAAGAACGGCACAAGCGCGATGCAGACGGGCGATTATGCCGGTGCCATCGAATACTTCACGGCGGCGGGAGACTATAAGGATTCCGAAGATCAGCTGAACGCGGCAAAGCAGAAGTATGCGAACCTGCTTGCGGGAAAAGAGAACGCGCTGTCGTACCTGTCCGCCAATATGCCGTGGCTTGCCGTCGATGCGGACGGAATGTTTTCCTTTGACAAGGACAGCTACGAGGAAGCGGAGCAGATGCTCCCGAACCCCGGCGAGGTCATCATTCCGGACGTGCTGGACGGAACACTCATCACATCCATCAAGGAAAAGACATTCCTCAACGCGGATACCGTCACGACCGTTTCCATTCCGGACGGCGTGAAAGAGATCCCCGACAGCTGTTTTTATAACTGCACGGCAATGACGTCCGTGACCCTGCCCGCAGCGCTTGTCAGCCTGTCCCAGAGAGCGTTCATCAACTGCTCGGCGCTGCTGGAAATCACCCTGCCCGAAACCGTGTCGAACATCGGTCTGCGTGCGTTCAACAGCTGCCATATGCTCGGAAAGGTCACCATCACGGGCGACGCACTGACGAAGATTCAGCCGTATACGTTCTCCGACTGCTATTCGCTTGCGGAAATCACGATTCCCGCATCCGTTGCGGAAATTGAGGAGAATGCGTTTCTGAACTGCATTTCGCTGTCGAAGGTGTATTTCGGCGGAAGCGAGGCCGAATGGAACGCCATCACAATCGGTGAGGGCAACGAGGTATTGGAGAGCGCGGAGATCGTGTTCGCAAAATAAACGGAGGACAGCGTTATGCCGCAGAATCACGAAAACACAGACTGGTCGCATTCCGTCACGGCGGTCGTACAGAAGGACGGATGCGTTCTGCTTGCGCGCCATACTTACGGCGGCGGAAAGGGAAAGTACATCGTCCCGGGCGGGTATCTGGAACACGGAGAGACCCCGGAGGAGGCGGTGAAGCGGGAATATTTCGAGGAGACCGGCATCGTCATTGAGCCGCGCCGCGTCATCGCGCTCCGGTGCAACGCGCACGACTGGTATCTCGCCTTTTCGGCAGACTATGTCAGCGGAGAACCGACATCCGACGGCGACGAAAACGACGACGTCGCCTGGATGAACACCGACGAGGCACTCTCCCGCGACGACGTCCCCGACACCACGAAAAAGCTCATCCTGTGCGCAAGGAATGCCGCGTCCGGCTTTGAACGGCTTCCGTATAACGGAAACCCCAAAAACGGATGGGGGGTACTGTACGGGGTGGAAATCGAATAAGGTTTTCCGGTATTTTGAAAAATACGCCCCGGGTTTGGTGCAGATGTACAAATCCGGGGTGTGATTTTTGTCTGATGTGACGAAATATTTGTTTTTGGACGGAACGGGTTGACAGCGGCGGCATTTCTGTGATATAATAAAACTGACATAAAATCGACATATTCCAAACAGAAAGGTGTGCTTTCATGAAACGAGTCCGTTTTTGTTCGCTTGCGTTGGCGGTTCTGCTGTTGGGAATGGCGGTTTTGTCTTCCTGCAAAAAGGAAGACCCCCTCACAGACCCGTATGTGACCTCCCGTCCGTATGAAAGCGGCGATGCACGGGCGGAGAACGCACTTTCTGTACCGGATGCCGCTGCCGCAATCGACCTTTCTCTGTTCTCCGATGCCGACGGTGCCGCTGTCGCCGCGCCCACCGGATACGAATACACCTTTTCCGCCGTTTCGGGCATTCCGGACGGCGATACGGTCAGCGAGGCACCGGCGTTTCTGACCCCCGACGGTCATATCGTGCTGCAGACGGAGCATAAAGACGAGAGCGGGCGCAAGGTTTCCAACCGGCTGTCGTTTGACCGGGACGGAACGCTTCTGTCCGCCGTGGTCCTGCCGGATGCGGAAACGGATGTCGGGGAAGACATCTATGCCGTTGCCGTGTATCCGGACGGCAGTTATCTCTTTACCACATACCTCAAGGCGAGCCGCGGCGCACCGGCGGATGCTAAAGGCGATTTGCTCCGCGTTTCGCCGACGGGCGAGCTTCTTGCGAAAACGGAAATTCCCGGAACGGGCGGCGGCACCGATATTGACCTTTTGTCGGACGGCAGAAGCATCGTCACCGCATCGGACAGCATCTGTGTGTACGACACCGACCTGACGCTGCTTTGCGAGATTCCCATTGCCGCAAACGAAGTTCTCGTTTCCCCCAAAGGAGAAGTACTGGCGCAGACGGGATGGGCGGGGCAGTATTCCCGCATCAACATGGAGACCTATACAAGCGAAGCGGAATCCGTATACGCGCCGCCGGATCTTTCCGCCGATAACGTCCTTTATTTTTCGGTCGGGGAAAGTGCGTATGATGCGTATTTTGCCGATGACGGCGGATTCTACGGCATGAACGCGGGGGACACGGACGCCGTTCCGCTTTGCCGCTGGGAGGATTCCGGGCAGAATTTTTCCGATTTAACGGTTCTCGCGGTTTTTGACGAATCCACGCTGTTCGTTTCCCGGCGCAGTCGGTTCTCTGACACGGAAACGGCGGGCGTTCTCAAAAAAACATCGTCCGATGTGCTGTCAAAGAAACAGGTCACAGTCGGCATTGTGGACAACACGCAGTATTTTGCAATGGATACCGTTCTGACCGATGCCGTCAGCCGCTTCAACGCGCAGAACGGAACTTATACCGTCAGCATCAAACGGTATGCAAAATCCTCGGATGACAAGGGCAAAATTCCGGATGCGTTCAAGGAAGATATGCTTGCCGGAACGGCACCGGACATCATCGTCAGCTCGTACCACGCGCGAGAGGGAATGGCGGATTACGCCGACAAGAATGCGTTCGCAGACCTTGGGCAGGCGGTAAGCGCGGTGCTTGCGCCCTGCGCGGTCACAGCGTATGAACGGGACGGCGGTGCGCTTTACGCCATTCCGCTGAATATGTATTTCCCCGTGCTTGTGACAAAGGACGCGATGTTTTCGGGGGAAACGCTGTCGCTTGGTGCCATGGGGGCGCTTTCGGAGATGGCGGACATGGGCGGGGTCGCGCTGTTCAGCACCGTCCGCGCGGACGATATTCTTTCCGTCGCCGCGCCGTCGTTTATCGAGTGGGAATCGGGTACCTGCGACTACGACGGGGAAGCCTTTGCCGATTTCATCCGGTTTTACGAACGTGTGCCGGACACACGTTCCGAGGACGGTTACTCCCTGCAATATGAAATTGATTACACCGTAGCGTCGCCGGAAATCGTCGGGCAGATTCGGGACGATACGTTTCTCGTTCTGGATGCCGATTTGAACAGCATGACGGGCTACGCCATTCTGAAGCTGTTTTATGACCGGTTTGAGTTTACAATCCATGGGTATCCCGCGCACGAAACGGAAATTTACGCGCTCCAAAGCGATTTTGACATCAGTCTGAACGCGGACTCCATTGTTCAGCGCGGTGCGATGGAATTTATCGCGTATCTGCTGTCGGACGAAATTCAGACGTACTCGTACTTTGCACAGAATACGTTCCCCGTCACGGTCAGTGCCATTGAAATGCTTCTGGAAAAAGACACCTACACGTTCACACCCGATATTTTTGAAGCCGCGGCGGAAGACCGGTATCAGATGCCCGTACTGGACTATCTGTTTTCCGAGGAGGAAATTGCGCTCGTTTTCCCCGACGGTTATCCGGTCACGCTGACCCAAGCGGACAAGGATGCGCTCCGAAAAATCTTCTACCACGCCGAAATGCAGTCCCTTGTTGACACCACCCTTTCCTCCATCATCGAAGAAGAACTCTCCGCCTACCGCGCCGGTGCGCAGACGTTGGAGCGGACGCAGGAGATTCTGCAGAGCAGGGTGTTCATTTATATCAATGAGTGATGGCCGCCGAAAAACAGGCGTGCTGTCAACCGAAGGATTCCATTCCCATTCCCCTCATAAAACACACCGGCGGAACGTCCAAACGACCTCCGCCGGTTCTCATTTTTTCCTTTATTTCTCCTATCAGCCTCACAGACACGCCGAATCTTCCGCGGCGTCCGGTTTGAGCAGGTCTGCCAGGGTAACGCCGGACAGATAATCGTTGATGGCGCGGTTGAGCCCCTGCCAGACGGGGAGAGTGCGGCATTCACCGACACGTTCGCATGGAACAGCCCCCTCCTTCAAGCACGCAACGGGTGCAAGAGATCCCTCCGTCAGGCGGATGATGTCGGCGATGGGATATTCGGACGGCTTGCGGGTCAGCTTGTAGCCGCCGCCTTTGCCGCGCAGACCGAGCAGGAGACTGCCCCGGGTCAGGATGACGAGAATGCTTTCCAGATATTTTTCGGAGATGTTCTGCCGCTCGGCAATCTCGGTCAGGGGAAGATAATTCCCGTGGCTGTTTTCCGCAATGTCGATCATGACACGCAGTGCATAACGTCCTCTGGTTGAAATCATGATGATGCCCTTGACTTTCGCTATGCGAAAGCTTCCTTTCTTGTGGAATTTCGTATCTATTACTATTCTACCATAAAAAAGAAAAAAAATCAAGGGATTTTTCAAAAACCTATTGACAAAATAGGGAAATCGTGCTATAATATTATCAACATACAAGGAAAGTAGGTAAACGGAACATGGCACACCTTTTTGAGGCGCTTCTCCGCCACAACTTCCGGTTCGGACGAATGTGGACACGGTAATATCCTAAAAACCGTTCAGAACGGCGCACCCACAATCATACAATGTATCACAGGAAAATCGATACATCACCAAAGTCAACAGAACAATATTCCGCACACGGAATCCGATGCGCCTGCCATCAATCCACAATTTTTACGAATCAAAAGGAGAAATCTACCATGTCTGCATATAAATTTGAAACTCTTCAGCTTCACGCCGGTCAGGAAACGCCCGATCCCGCAACCGATGCCCGTGCCGTACCGATCTACGCGACCACCTCTTACGTTTTCCACAACTGCGAACACGCGGCTGCCCGCTTCGGTCTGACCGATGCCGGCAACATCTACGGCCGTCTGACCAACTCCACGCAGGGCGCGTTTGAGACCCGTATCGCGGCGCTCGAGGGCGGTGTCGCGGCACTTGCAGTCGCATCCGGTGCGGCGGCAATTTCCTACACCATCCAGGCACTCGCACAGAACGGCGGTCACATCGTCGCACAGAAGACCATCTACGGCGGCAGCTACAACCTGCTCGCACACACGCTGACCAACTTCGGCATCACCGCGACCTTCGTCAACATCCACGATCTTGCCGAGGTGGAAGCCGCGATTCAGGACAACACCCGCGCCATCTACGTCGAAACGCTCGGCAACCCGAACAGCGACATTCCGGATCTCGATGCACTTGCAGCACTTGCACACAAGCACGGTCTGCCGCTTGTCGCCGACAACACATTCGGTACGCCGTACTTCATCCGTCCCATCGAACACGGCGTTGACATTGTCGTCCACTCCGCAACCAAGTTCATCGGCGGTCACGGCACAACGCTCGGCGGTGTCATCGTCGATTCCGGCAAGTTCGACTGGGCGGCATCCGGCAACTATCCGGCGATCGCTGCGCCGAACCCCAGCTACCACGGCGTTTCCTTTACTGCCGCCGCAGGTCCCGCCGCATTTGTCACCTACATCCGCGCCATCCTGCTCCGCGACACCGGCGCAACGCTCTCCCCGTTTGCCGCATTCCTGCTGCTTCAGGGTACCGAAACGCTCTCCCTCCGTCTGGAACGCCATGCGGAGAACACAAAGAAGGTCATTGAATACCTGACGAACCACCCGCTGGTCGAAAAGGTCAATCATCCGTCGCTTCCCGACCATCCCGACCATGCACTGTATCAGTCCTATTTCCCGAACGGCGGCGCATCCATCTTCACCTTTGAGATCAAGGGCGGTGTCAAGGAAGCGCACACGTTCATCGACAATCTGGAAATCTTCTCCCTGCTTGCCAACGTCGCCGATGTCAAGAGCCTTGTCATCCATCCCGCGACCACGACCCACAGCCAGTTGACCGAAGAAGAACTTGCGGATCAGGGCATCAAGCCGAACACCATCCGCCTTTCCATCGGCACGGAGCATATCGACGACATCATCGCCGACCTCGAAAAAGGCTTCGCCGCTGTCTCTGCACTGTAAAAAATTCCTGTCAGAATCCGATAAAACATACGAAAGAAGGAATCTATCATGTCCGTCTATCATTCTGCTGCCGAACTCATCGGCAAGACCCCGCTTGTAGAGCTTACCAATCTTGAAAAGAAATACGACCTGAAAGCAAAGATCCTCGCAAAGCTGGAATATTTCAATCCGGCAGGTTCTGTCAAGGACCGTGTCGCGCTTGCTATGATCAACGATGCGGAAGAAAGAGGCGTTCTGAAATCCGGTTCCGTCATTATCGAACCGACGTCCGGCAACACCGGTATCGGTCTGGCATCCGTTGCGGCGGCAAGAGGGTACCGTATCATCATTGTCATGCCCGAAACGATGTCCGTGGAGCGCAGACAGCTGATGAAAGCCTACGGTGCAGAACTTGTCCTGACTGAGGGCGCTAAGGGCATGAAAGGCGCGATCGCCAAGGCGGAGGAGCTGGCAAAGGAGATTCCCGACAGCTTCATCCCCGGTCAGTTCGTCAATCCCGCCAACCCGAAGATCCATTATGAGACCACCGGTCCCGAGATCTGGGCAGACACCGAGGGCAAGGTCGATATCTTTGTCGCAGGTGTCGGCACCGGCGGCACCGTGACCGGTGTCGGCAAGTATCTGAAAGAGCACAATCCCGCGGTCAAGGTTGTCGCAGTCGAACCCGCAACGTCTCCGGTTCTCTCCGGCGGCGCGGCAGGCCCGCACAAAATCCAGGGCATCGGCGCAGGCTTCGTGCCGGATGTGCTTGATACCAAGATTTATGATGAGATCCTCCCCATCGAGAATGAGGATGCATTTGCAGGCGGACGGGAGATCGGCCGCACTGAGGGCATTCTGGTCGGCATTTCCTCCGGCGCCGCCCTCCATGCCGCAATCACGCTCGCCCAGCGTCCCGAAAACGCAGGAAAGACCATCGTCGTCCTGCTCCCCGACACCGGCGACAGATACCTCTCCACGCCGATGTTCGCGGACTGACGCGCGCCCCCCTTTGAAACGGTTGAATATATACGGTAACAGTCGTAGGCTGTTACGATGAGTTGCAGGCTTCCGGATTTCCGGGGGCCTGTGGCTGTTTTGGGGGGATTAAGGGCGATGATGTTGATATTGCATCAACACCATTAAGTTGACAACATTACACGATACTAGGTACCCCGACCCAAAACCACCGCGAGAGATTTTCTGATTTCCGTACACAGAGAAAAAACGCGCCGCTGCGGAAACTTTCGTATCAGAAAAACAAAAAAAGTTCCCGCACTGTGTGCGGGAACCGTGGTGACCCGTAGCAGAATCGAACTGCTGATACCGCCGTGAAAGGGCGGTGTCTTAACCGCTTGACCAACGGGCCAGGCGCTGTATGGAGACCATACAGCTGGTAGCGGAAATTGGACTTGAACCCATGACCTATCGGGTATGAACCGATTGCTCTAGCCAACTGAGCTATTCCGCCATTTTAGTATCGCGTTTCAGATCGCTCTGTGCGATTACTTTAATATTATATCATAAAAGTGCGGATTTGTCAAGGGGGTTTGATGATTTTTTTGAAAAAAAGCGCGGATTTCCGGAAGAAATTTCAAAGCCGCAATTTCCGGGGGAACTCCCGGGAAATCTCACATGGAAGAAATTTCAAAAATATCCGCAAACCGCTTGAAAAACGCCGTCATCTGTGATACAATATAATTGAAAAGAAAGACATCATTTTCCAAAGAAGGATACCATCACCCATGATCTACAACAATATTCTGGAAGCAATGGGGCACACGCCCATGATCCGCCTGCAAAGACTGTCCTCCCCGGAAGATGCCGAGATTCTCGTCAAATTTGAGGGACTGAATGTCGGCGGCTCCATCAAGACGCGCACGGCGTTCAACATGATCCGCGATGCGGAGGAAAAAGGTCTGATAGGCAAAAACACGATCATCGTCGAGCCGACCAGCGGCAATCAGGGCATCGGCTTAGCACTTGTCGGCGCGGTGCGCGGATACAAAACGGTCATCATCATGCCCGACTCCGTCAGCATGGAACGCAGACTGCTCGTGGAGCACTACGGTGCGGAAGTCATTCTGATCCACGACGCGGGCAACATCGGTCTGTGCATTGAAGAATGTCTCAACACCGCCCTGCGCATGAAAGCGGAAAATCCGAACGTGTTCGTTCCCCAGCAGTTTGAAAACCCGGCAAACAGCGCGATTCAGCGTTCCCAGACCGGTCTGGAAATTCTGGAAGACGTCGGCGGCCCCATCCACGGCTTCTGCTCCGGCATCGGCACGGGCGGAACCATCACCGGCATCGGCGAAGCCCTGAAAGCCGAAAATCCGGACATCGTCATCTGGGCGGTCGAGCCAGAAAACGCGGCGATCCTCTCCGGCGGCTCCATCGGCACCCATGTTCAGATGGGCATCGGCGACGGCGTGATCCCGGCGATTCTGAACCGCGAGATTTACAACGACATCTGCATTGTCAAAGACGACGAAGCACTTGCCGTCTCGAAAGCGCTTGCCCTGAAAGAGGGCATCCTCTGCGGCATTTCCAGCGGCACCAACGTCGCCGCCGCGATGAAGCTTGCCCATGTGCTCGGAAAAGGCAAAACGGTCGTGACCGTCCTGCCCGATACCGCCGAACGGTATTTTTCGACGCCGCTGTTTGAATGATAAATATATTCCCGAAAGGAGCACCACAACCATGCCCTGCGAATGTTTTGTTTCCCCCCGTGTCTCGAAAAAGGCACTGAACAAATTTTACTCCCACTTCCGCGCGAATGCGGACGAGCTGCACACGCTGATGATCTACGAAAACGATGCACTGCTCGTGCGTTCGGCGTCGGAGCCGTATTCCACGACAGACAAGCGCGAAATTTACTCCCTTTCCAAGAGCTTCTGCTCTACTGCGGTCGGATTTCTGATCGACGAGGGAAAGGTTTCCGAGGACGACCGCATCGTTGACCTGTTCCCGGACAAGGTACCGGCGACCATTTCCGAAAATCTTGCGAAGATGCGGCTCCGTCACGTCATGTCGATGAACACCGGGCACGCCGCGTGTGTCATGTCGAAGATGGTTCCCGCCGAGGATGCGGTCAGAGCGTTCCTTGCCGAGGAGGTTGCGTTTGAACCCGGCACGCATTTCACCTACAACACGGGCGCAACGTGTCTGCTTGCGTGCATCGTGGAGAAGATCAGCGGAATGTCCTTACTTGATTTCCTGTCGTGGAAGCTGTTCATGCCGCTGGGCATCACGGGTGTCCGGTGGAATCAGGTAAACGACGGCCACAACGAGGGCGGATGCGGCATTCACGTCAGCTGTGAGGACATCACAAAGCTCGGACTTTTATATCTGCACCGGGGCGAGTGGAATGGCAAAAAGCTTCTGTCCGACCACTGGGTCGAAACGGCGACGTCCCCGATTTCCGACAACAGTTGCAACGGCACACCCGACTGGTGCGCAGGCTACGGATACCAGTTCTGGGTCAACGCGCGCGAAGGCTTCCGCGGCGACGGCGCATGGGGACAGCTTTGTGTCGTTCTGCCAAAGCACAACATGGTCTTTGCGCTCCAGACGGAGCTTGGCAATATGCAGGCGGAAATGGATGCCATCATGGAGCTGGTCGAGCACATCCACGACGGCGACGGGGAACAGACACCCGTTCTCCTGCCCGTCTACAAACCCGCAGAAACGATGCAGAAGCTTGCGGGTATTGAGCATACCCTCTACCGCCTGGATGCGAATATGATGGGCTTCACGGCACTGTATACCGCATACGATGCGGAAAAGGACGAGTATCAGATCATCTTCTCCACGGGATGCGACCAGTACATTCTTTCCGCCGGTGACGGACACTGGGCGGAGAGCCTGCTCATCGCGCCGATGATGAAGCCGAAGATCGTCGGACTGATGAGCGCGCGCGACCCGGAACGCCAGCGCATGGCGGCATCGTACACGGCGGAAGACGGCAAGGTCACCGTTTATGTCCGCTATCTCAACTGCCCGCACAGAGAAGAAATCACGCTGACGGCGGACGGCGACCGCATTGCCGTTCACTTTGAGACGTGGGGAAAGCTCCCCGCCGGCGCCGCCGACCTTTCGGGTACGAGACTGTAATCATGACGGAAAACAAGACCGGACTGTTTGAAGGCGTGCTCTTGCTGTCCGACATTGACGGAACGCTGACCGACGACCGCGGGCAGATTTCCGACGAAAACGCCGCGGCAATCCGATACTTTCAGCGCGAGGGCGGACGGTTCACCGTCGCTTCGGGGCGGTATCCGACGTATATCGAGCGGTACGCCGACCGGTTCGTGCCGAACACCTACATCGTCGGCATCAACGGCACGGAGCTTTACGACCCCGAAACGCAAAAGACCGTTTTGACCCGCCGCTTTGACGACCGGGAAGCGGTCAGAAATATCCTGTTCACGATGCAGCGGGAATGTCCTTTGACGATGTTCGCGCTTTGCACCTACCGGGAGGAGCGTTGGGTATCAAAAGAGGATTTTGACAAAACGGAACAGATTCTCGACAGTATGCCGCCCTTGTGGCACAAGATGATTTTCGTGCAGAAGCTGTGCGACACCGCCGCCGACCAGCGGTATCTTGCGGCGCTTGCGGGAGACGCATACGAAATCGACCGCAGCTGGGCGGAGGGCATCGAGCTTCACCCGAAAAACAGCGGCAAGGGCGCGCTTGTCCCCGAGATGAAGCGGCTGCTCGCGGCGCACGGTCATCCCATCCACACCGTTGTGTGCGTGGGCGACTTTGAAAACGACCTCTCCATGTGCCGCACCGCCGACATCGCCTACGCCGTGGAAAACGCCATCCCCGAGCTGAAAGCTGCCGCCCACCGCGTGACCGTCCACCACAACGACAGCGCCATCGCCCATATCATCGCCGACCTGGAACGCGATATGCGGGCACGGAGCTGACCGTTTTCCGAAAACGGAATCATACGAAAAGATAACACCCGACCGGATATGCAGTCGGGTGTTTTTGGTGCGGTGGGGTCAGTCGGCGGACGGTTCAACGGCGGTTTTTTTGAGGGAACGGGCGATGGAGAGGAGGGTGTCGCGGGGGGTGTCTATCGCGGTCATGAGGAAGGTATAACGGTCATTCCACATAAGGATGAGGGCACCGTCCTCGTAGGTGTAAAGGGTG
>JAFUPC010000110.1 GCA_017481495.1 Clostridia bacterium | reverse complement strand
CTCCGAGAGGTTGTCAAGCGACTGCGCAAGCAGTTGGTTGGACGTTGCCTGATTTGCTTTTTCCTTTGCGTTGCCGTGTACCAGATTGACAACCGCAATCAAAAACATGGCGGCTTCGATGATACCGGCGGCGATTTCCCACGTCAAAGGTCATTCCCTCCTTTCATGCACTTTTTGTAAAAGATGATACCCGTAAACGCGCCGGACAGCACGCCGAAGACAAACGTGATAATTCCCATCACACGACCTCCCACGCGCTTCCGAATTCCTCCGGCGAGTATGCGGCATCCATGATGCACTTGTACGTTTTACCGTCCGTGTGGATCATGTACTCTCCGATTTTATACATATCGTGACTTCCTGTCGGCGCGGCATACGGTCGCGCGGTTTCGGGTGTTACCCCGTGCAGCGGGCGATTGAATGTTCGCCACGCATCGTTTTCAGGGATGATGTCGGGGTGCTCCGCGTTATCGAAATCTGCGTAACACTCCCATGTCTGACCTGCCGCATTGTAGATGTCGCCCTGTGCGTGGATACCCGGTTCAAAGTCGGGAAACAGCTTTGACACGCGAATCGCGGTGTTGTCGTCGATATTTTTGAGCGCGGTGTCGATGAGCGATTGCCGTTCTTCTTCTTCGCGCCTCTTCTCGGCATCGGTTTTGCTCCGGCTCGAAAGGTAATCTTTGATGTTCACTTTTATGCCTCCTCTGCATCTGTAAGAACAACGAGTATCGGCTCGCCGATTTTGGCTTTTCCGCCGGATTTTGCGTACATTTTTACGCCGAGCGTCCAGTTGTCCGTCTCTTTTGCGGTGTTTTCGAGTGCAATGGATGCACCACCATTTTCCAGTTCGACCCATACCGGCTCTGCGTCTCCCGCGTTGTTCGACACTTCAAATTTCGTCTCCGTGGCATTCTGCACATCGACGACGAGCTTTGCCTCCTTCGGTCGCTTTGCGCTTGTGCCGATGATAACGGTCGCGGATGCCTCGCGGTATGTTTTGTTCTCGTCCGGCAGGAGATAGATTGTCTCCTCCGTCCCGTCGGAGACGAGTGTCGCTGCCGCGACAGATAAAGCGGGGCGCACCCAGTTGCTCGTGTACGCGGCATTGTACGTGCCCGCGTCGCCCTTCGTGTACACGTGGCGAAACTGCGCGGAGCTGCTCGCAGAGCGAAGCCACCAGTACACGGCGGTGGAGGCACTGTTGTAACATACGCGCGCCGCACTTGCCGCCGTGGTGTTATTTGCGGTCATGAGCGCCGACAGGTACGATGTACCCTCGTCCGGTTCCGTTGCAAATCCGCACTCCGTATAGGAGAGCAGGTAGCACCGCCGCGCAATGGATAACACAGTACCGTCAACGCCGTCTGCGTATTTGATTTCTGTGCTCTCCAATGCGTTCCGCGTCGCTTCATTAAAGCGGGACAAAAATCCCGTCTCTTCATTTTCAAGCCATAAGTCTGCCTCACACTCGCGGTATGACCCGATATTTTCGCTGTGCATTCTTTTTTGCACCGCCGCCTCTTTGCGGAGCAGTACTGCTGTTCCGGTCGCCGATGTGCCGAGATAGATGTACTCCGTCGGCGTTTGTACGCTGTCGATGTACTCATCCACCCATACGCTCGTCCCGGCATCCAGCGTTGTGATTGCCTGTGGCATGTATCCATATCCTCCCTTTGGTTGCTATCATGTGATAACCGATTTTTTTAAGCTCCCCGCGGAGCCAGTCATCCCATGCGGCAACCAGCGCGTAACAGTCACCTTGCAGCGCATGGGCACGCCAGCCCAGATAGGATGCCGCAAACTCCTCTGCGGTGATTTTGTTTTCCGCGAGGTCTCGGAGCATCTTTTTGAGCTGTCTGCGTTTTGTGTTGCGTTTGGATTTAACGAGCCTCTGGATTACCTTGCCGGTGTCCGTTAAGTGATAGTTAAATCCAAGATAATCCATATTCCCGCGGTGGATTTCCGTTTTCGGATTGAGTGTCAGACCGATGCTCTGCACATAACCGTCGATGTACGCAAGGCACGATCTGAGATAATCCGGGTCATGGTGCATGATATAAAAATCATCCATGTACCGCCCGTAAAACTCCGCTCGCAATACCTCCTTGATACGGTGATCCATTTCTGATAGGTACAGGTTGGCAAGCAGCTGGCTTTGCTGAAGTCCCAGCGGCAGTCCGATGTCTGTCATGCCGATAAACTTCCGCATGATATTTTTGACTTCTTCGTCTTCGACGTATCGGTCGAGAAGCATATACACGCGGTCGTGCGGGATGCTCGCGAAATAGTGGTGAATGTCACATTTCAAAAAGTACGGCATCTTTCCGTGCTTGCGGTAATATCGGTGCATCTGCTCTTTGAGTATCCACGATGCGTACAGGTTGCCGCGCCCTCTGACACACGCCGACGTCTCTTTGATGAGCGGTTTTGTCGCCGCATCATAAAAGCAGTTGTCGCATATCGCGTGCTGTACGATTTTATCCTCCAGGGACGGCACCTGCGCTGTGCGCAGTTTCGGGTAGTAGATGGTTTTCAAGCGCATCGGAGACGGCTCAAACGTACCGTTTTCCAGCCGCTCCGCAAGGGAATACAGATTCTCCTCAAGATAATATTTGTACCGCGCACGGTTGGGTTCCGTGGAATTGACAGCCACGGTATCCCGCCACGCTTGGTATAGCATTGCATAAGTAAATACCATATCTAACTCCGCCCCGTGGGGCTTATGTATTGGCATTTTGTATCAGGGGCAAGGCTCCTTTGGCGGGCTTCGGCGGTACGGGTGTCGTATCGCATAAGTTTCCGCCGGAGCGGGGCGCATCCAGTTGTTCGTGTTCGTGGCATTGTTCGTGTTCGCGTTGCCATTCGTGTTCACGTTGCGAAACTGCGTGGAGCTGTTCGCAGATCGAAGCCACCAGTTCACGGCGGTGGAGGCACAAGTCAGCCTTGCCCCGTGTACTCACCGCTTTTCGTCGGATTTTATCCACGCAACGGTTTTCCACTTGATCGCCGATACAAGCTTTTGCCATGTATCGCGCTGTTTTTCACTGATCCATCCGTTGTCTGCGCATATCCGGATCAGATGATTGAGATACACGCACTTCGATGCGGCGTTTTTCTGCAGATCCGCCCGTCTCTCACCCGGTCGGGTCTCATTCGCAATAAACACCGATTCGTGGATGTCAAGCGCGGTTTCGTAGATGCGGCAGACAAAGCCGTCGTACAGGTTCTTCGGGAAACGCGGCGCCTTGTCTTCTTTCTTTCCGCAGATGCGGATAGTAAGGTTCACAAGATCGTCCGCCATATTCCCGATGACGAACTCATGAGACGATGATGCGCTCATATCTGTCCAGTGCTCCTGTCGTGACCGTCAACTCATCCGCGAGATAGTCCGCAACGTACACGTCAACGGCGGAGAGATCGGTGGAGGTGGTGCCTTTTCCGTAGCCGGAAATCAGTGTGTTCACGGCGGCGGCGAGATTTTCATCCTCTGCGGCGGTCGTGCCGTTTGCAAGCGCGATGAGATTCCGGATTTTGGCTTTTACGCTATCCGCAGTAGCCATTACGCATCACCGCCTATCAAGACGTCGATGTCCTCAATGTAAGACCCGAGCGCGGATTCAAATTCTGTTTTTGTGACATACGGCGCATCATAATCCGCCACAATGCTCATCACCGACATATCGAGCAGTACCCAGTTTTCGAGGTCGTAATTGCCCTTTATCGCCGTGAGTGTCTTACTTGCATCAGTTGTATATGTCGATACCGTGCCGCCTGTCAGGGCGAAAACCATAGTCGTTCCATCAGAATATATGATATTCAGGCGACTTGCAAATGTGTTTGTCGGGCTGTACTGATTCCACGCAAGTACCGTGATGGTGACTGCTCCGACCTGCGGATTTGGATTCGTCCATGTAAACGACGTGCTTCCTGCATGGTATCGGAAGTATGTCTTTCCGTCTTCAAAGTTTGCGGGGTTCGTGACGAATCCAGCACCGCTTGCGGTGTCGGAAATCCGGTCGGCCGCGAAAGGCAGTTCCGCGTTTGCCCAGCTGAAGACTTTCGGGACATCAACCATCCCCGCAATCGTCTCTTTGTCGGCATCAGTGAGGGTGTATGTGTCGCCTTTGTCGCCTTTCTCGCCCCTGATGTTTACGGATTCGGGGTTATCCAGCCCCTTGTCGTTCGACCACGACAGTGTGCCGTCTTCGGATACCGATGGGGTGAATGTTGCGCCGTTCTCGCCGTCAAAATCTCCCGATTCTTTTGCTTTCGCAAGCGCATCTTCGACCGCGGCAGTCACTTCGTCTCCGCTGACGCTCGCAGGCTTCGTGCGCAGTCGCCCGTATTCATCAACGCCAACATCCTGCGTCATGTCGGCGGTCGCGTTGACGGGCTGTACGCCGCCGAGCGTGGTTTCGTTTGCAACGGGGAGCGTGTAACTTCCGCCGCCCTCCACGGTCTTCACAACGACGACAACGGGGTCTTCCATATCAAGCGCAAAAACGCCGGTATTCTCCGCATCCGTTTCGCCGTCTTCGGCGGATGCCATTTTCGTGTATGCCGATTTTCGGAAAAACAGCATCTTCCGCACGGTCTTTCCGACTGCACCGTCCGTGAAGATATACTGCGCTTCGAGCCATGTCACCCCGTTCAAGTCGGCGGTGTCCTCCTGCGTGAGCGGAACGGCAATGTTTCCCTCATCGGTCAGATATGCTTCCGCGGGATAGGTCTTCGTTGCTTTCACGCTCCCGTGGTCTGTGACCGTAAATACGATTTCCCGCACGATTCAAAGCGACACGGCGGGCTTCACGGTAAGCGTGTAGGTTGCGCCTTGTACCATGTGATTCCTCCTTTATGATATAACGCCCATAACGGCGATGTATTCTCCGGCGACCATTTCATAAATGGCTGTCGATGTTCCAACATTCGCTCCCGCCTGAAAATATAACCCGCCTGTATCATCCGCATACAAATGTGTGTTAAAGGTATATTGCGGCTTCTCCTTGACTGCCAGAGAATCAAGTCCCGCGTTGGTTGACGATGTACCATTTATACAGAGTCCATAATATGAGGTAGTACCGCTGCTGTTCGTTTGAAACGCGCGGTTACTGCAATACAAATATCTGTATGTGTAGTTTGTCGTACCAATCGCAATAGGTGTTACCGGTATTACATACGCAAAAAATCCTTCGTCAGCGTAATGCTCTTTAATAAAATCATCCTCTGACAATAAGGTCGTCGGCGTTCCTTGCGTTGTGTTCTCTGCGAGCGTAAACGTCACGGTTTTGAAGTTTGTCGCGCCGCTTGCGGAACACTTATGTGTTCCCGTCCGCAACAGACCCACCGCGCTCGTGAATGTCTTCCCGGATGTAACGTCTTCTTCCGTCGCATCCCCGAACTTCTCGCCCCATTCCGCCGCTGGTACACTTAAAATGCACGGTGCGGGAATCAGACCGCCTTCGTTCCGGAACACGGTGTCTTCCGCGACCGCATCCGTGACCCAGAAACTGATGTATTCTTCATCGTCGGACAGCGTGACGTCCACGCCGCCCTTGATTTGTATATCTTTAATTTCCGGCATCGTTCCTTCGATTTTTACACCGCCGACATACGCCGTCTTTCCTCGCGGGAGGTCTCCGGACTCCGCAGTCGCATCAGAGGTATCAACGCCCGTCGGGACTTCGATTTTCGCGGATTCGTACAGCTTCACGTCGTATGTGCCATTCTGCGTTATTTCGATTTCTCCCGCCGGAATGACCTTGCAGGCAAAATAAACACCTTCTTCAATGTGATTCATGTGCGCGGCGGACAAAACCTGCCCGTCCGTAAAATTCTGCTTTTCGTATTCCACGGCTTCGGAAATCGCCTCCTCGATTGCGTTCAGCGCGGATGCGGTCAGGGCTTGACCGTCTGAAAACCCCTGCTTCTCATACGCCATATTACATATCCTCTTTCAGCCACGACGGGCGTTCCGGAACGGTCTTCGTCTCCGTCACGTCAAGCCACTTCCTGTACCACGCTTTCAGTTCCGCGGTCTGCTCCTCGGTCAGCGTGTCGTACCACATCGCAGAGCGGTCAACGTATGCAAAGCACTCTTTCTCGCGTCGTGCTCGTAATACATTGTTCGCCTTTTCGCCTCGGATTTTGCTGTATCTGTCCTCGGAAAATTTCACGTCCCCGGCAGACACACGGCGGCACGATGCCATAAAATCCCAAAGGTCGTAACCGAGCGTTGCCGGGACGGCGATGTCGGCGATTTTCTCCGCACCGTCCATCCCGATAATGTGCTTCCCGTCGTCCGGGCAGTTTGCCCACTCGGCGATATATCCGTTCTCATCGTATTTTACAAGCATATACATACCTCTCAATAATAACCGACAACGCGGGTGAGCACGCCGCCAACGGATTTGAAAACGGGATACCCGTTGCCGTCGAGATACGCTTCCGTACACGGGTAATCGTGCGGAACAATGCTGTCTGCCGACCCGTAAAATGTGCGCTTGTCCGTCGTCAGCTGTTTCCTGCTCAAAACGGTTGTATAGATGTACGAGTAGGACGAGGAGTATTTTTGCTCTATCACATAAATCTGTGACAAATTCCCTGTATACGAGTATGTCGCCGTCGTTGCCATCGTCCCGGAATCAAATTCCGTTCGGATTGCGCCCAACTTTGCCATGTCATCCCGAATGCCGGCGAGTTCCGCTGAAACGTGCGCGCTTGCGGCGGCGTTCAGAATATACGCTTTTGCATTCGCGGTATCGAGCGTGACCGTAACATATGCGCCGGACGAAAAAACATTTTCCGCGGGTGCCAGACTCGCCCCATTTGCATCAACAATGTCGTATTTCATCGAATTCAGGGTGATGCTGTCACATTCCGTGCTGTCGCCCGGTGCGCGGAACGTAATCGGAATCCCGTCGTACACGTTGTACGGGTATGTGATTTTAACGCTTGCCATATATACTCACCTCAAATCAGTGTCGCGCTCATTACGGGGATTCGGAGGACTGCCATCATCTCATTAAAAGTGTCGGCAGTCAGCGGTGTTCCAACTTTTTCGGGGTTGTCCGCACGGACGACTGTCGCATAAAACGCGTCTCCACTCTCGGGCGCAATCAGCACTCTGTTCGGGTTTGCCGATACTCTGTCTTCAAATTCCATATATTCATACCTCGCCGCAGTAAATTTCTCCGCATCTTGCACGGGATTCCAGCGTTTCTTCGCACAATTTCAGCAGTTTTTCGATGGCGTTCGCCGTCTCATAATCGAAACCGCCGTCCATATTCAACGGGATTTTCAGAGCCATTTTCCGGAATCCGCAGGAATCCCCGACCGAACGCACCGCCGCCAGCATGATGTTCATCTTCCCGCGGGTCGTAAAACTTTCTGCATTCCATGTGGTGTCCATGTCGTCCTCGTACTGCGAGCCGAGTTCCGCGCACATCGTGTGGAGTGCGGTATAAATGCGGTTCAGGTCGGTGTAATTATACGCGCCTTTCATCGGCTGTTCCCATTCCGCCTGTTCCTCGGCGGTCATGGCATCCCATCCCTTGCCGTGCAGTTCTTTTACACGGTCAACGTCCGCTTGTGTGCGGTCTGTGATAAATTCTGTCATATTACCCTCCCAACGTGGATGTACCGAGAACGAAACTTCCCAATTCGGAGGATGTATCATACGCCGTCGTCATCCGACCGGTGAACGTCCCATGGAATGCGCCCGAGAACGTATACTTCACATCGGTCACAACAGTGACGACCGTGCCGTGCTTGCTGTCCACGGAAATAATATCGAATACGTCAAGCCGTGGGTCTGCGCGGAAATTTCCAGACACCGTTTCGCGCGTTTTCAGTTCTTCCCCGACAACGCCGGCGACCGCCGCCGCCTGCTCCGCTGTCGTAATAAAATCGTTCGTGACGGTCTGGTCTTCGCCCGCCGAACCGACATTCAACGTGTATTCTCCGTCATTCGCGTAGTTCACGATTATACTCCGGAGCGGCTTTGACAGCGTGACTTCCGGATACGACCACGAAACCGCAAGACCGATATGATAATCAGACCGCGCCTTGCTCCGCTCCGCGATATGCAGAACGCCGTCCCGGCTCTGGTACATTACGCATCCGGCGGCATTTGCGCAGTGTTGCAGGATTTCCGCGATTGTGTAGTTATCCGCAACCTGCGCCGTGTAATTTTTCAGCGTATCGGAAATCTGATAGGTCACACCGGCATCCGCCTGTGAAATTGCATCTTCCGCGATCGCATACAGTGTCATCTGCCCGGTTTTTTTCTTGTAGGTCTTGTCGATTAAAAATTCAAAAATGTCACGCGCGGAAAACGTCGCCTCGACGCCGTTCGACGGTGCCGCCCACTCGTACAGATAAAACGTGCCGCCGTTTATCCATTCGATGCCGTCGTCAAGTTTGAATCCGTATCGGACGGAGACATTCTGCCGCTCCGAGAGATACTGTGCTGTTCCCTCCGGATTTGTCGGATTCCACCGACCGTCGAGATTGTCGAGCGAAAAACTGATTGCGTTTTTCGGGAGTGCGCCGCTGAACAGGTCGCCCGAAGACGAATGCTCATAGGACAAAAGGTCGGTCTTCCTGAATGTCAGCACATGACCGATAAAAACATTTTCGATGCGGTAACGGTGACCGGGGATGCTCCATGTGTGCACCGTGACCGTGATACTGTCATAGTTCTGCATTTCCAGATCCACAACAGATTCAACGGAGCCGTTTCCGGAGACTGTCGTTTCGGCGATCGTATCTTCTCCGTTTTTTGCGGTCACAGTAAAGGAAACCGCGTACTCGTCGAACGTCTTGCTCCATGTGATGATGATACCGGGAATCAGAACCGTTCTGGGAGCGGGAAACGACAGCGTGACCGTTCCCGTTCCGGTATATCCGGAGCCCTCGTAGGTTTCCAGTGCGGGAATCGGATACCGCGTGCCGTCCAGTACCCACAGATTGTGTTCGAGTGTTGCTTCGGGCGTGTGGACGTTGCTTGCCGTCGAAGCAACGACGGAAACGTCGGAGTAATACACCCCGTCCGTTTCGGACGGTACAGCATCACCCTGTGCGCCGACTTCTGTTACACCGCACGAGACCTCGACAAACGCTTCATCTGTCAGCGTTTTGCTTTGCATCTGTTTCCACTTGTCGGAGACTGCAACCACGCGTCACACCTCCACCAGAGACAGACTGCAATCCTTCCATCCCACAACCTCACCCGTTTTCGGGTCACGGCGGAACATGGCGGACGGTCGGTCGGAAACGTACATTTTTCTCGTATCGTAACCGCCGGAGACGGGGTTGAAAAATGTTACATTGTTGTAAAAACTCTTTGAAAAGACAGAGAGGACAGCCGACCACTCCTCTACTGTCAGATAACGCCACGACACGGAAATCTTCGCCACATCGCTTCGGACGATGGAGCCGACGACATAGCCGTTCACGTTTCGCCCCGTGTCAACGATGGTGGAGATGTTCGCATCGTAGGTGGAGGGTTCCGGAAAATCGTACCCTCCGGCAGATATAAGTGCAGTCACCTGTCCTCACCTCATTTAATATGTATACACTTCGTTGCCCATGATAGAAGCACCGCGCTCCTTGTTCGCACGTCTCACGGACGATGCAATCTGCTTACCGTCAAGATACACGTTCAAAGACTGCGCACCGCCGGAAGACATCTGTTTCATTGCGGCGGACACCGCCTGATAAACGCCCGCGGAAACCGCCTCGACGATCTGGTCGTTGTTTGCGACAGCAGCATGATTCCCGACCGTGCCGACCATTTCCGCGCCGCGCTCACGGGCGATGAACAGTTGACCTTCGTCCGGGAAGCCGCCGTTTGCGTACTTGTCGATGAAGAGTTTGCCGCTGTAATTGTTCGACCATTTCGATTTCGGGTCGTCGTCTTCCTCGCGGCGGGTATACCGTTCATACGTTTCAAGTTCTATTTTCTCATGATAATTGAACGTGATTTCACCGATTTCGTCAAGGCTCCATCCGGTCAGTTTGTTGATGCCGCGGATAATCCAGTCGATCCCGGCGATAAAATCATTCACGACACCATCAACAACGGTCGTGATTGTGTTCAGCACCGTAACGAGCGCATTCTGAAGCCATACGCCTGTTTCGTAAAACTTGTACGAGAACGTATCCCAATCCGTTTTCGCGAGCAGTACCGCATCCGTAATCAAGCCCAACGCAAAACCCGTGAGACCGCCAACTGCCGCGCCGACCGGACCAAAAAGCAGTCCGATGCCCGCGCCGATTTCGGCGGCAGACCATGCAATCAGCGCGCCGTTTTCCTCATCCAATTTTCCTGTAACCGCATCATAAATGCCGACGACGAGAGAGGACGCGCCCGACACCGCGAGAGAGACACTGCCGGCAAGTGCCGCGCCGGTAGCTTTCGATGTGTCGAAGCCGAACTTCTGACCGATTTTCTCAATGGCGGCGGATACTTTGCTGTCGGCGTGCGCCTTGGTTATCCAGTCAGCGATTTTTCCGCCGAGAGAAGATATACTCGTTACCGTGAGCAGTTGACCGCCGAATGTTTCTGCAAGGTTTGCACCGTTGACTCCATTTTTTAGCGCATCTTCGATCGCGTTCGCTTGCAGAGATACACCGGCAATGGAGGTGGCGATATCGATCACGATGCCCGCTCCGCCGTTTCGCATGATATTGCTCAAATTCTCGATAGAGAACATTGTAGGGTTTGATAATTTCCAACCAATAAGAGCCGCGCCGATTGCAATCGCGAACCCTTTGATTTTCCCCAACTTTTCAGCAATGCTCCATACCCACTCATCGACATCGCCGGTAATACCGAGAATGCCTTTGAGATTGTTCTCAATCTCTTTCGTCTTCGACGCCACCGCATCACCGATGAAATCATACGTCGGCAATTCGTAGCCGAATCCCGTTCCGAGCGCATCTTCGCCTGTTCCGGTTTCGTCCGTTGCTGAAATCACGTTCAACTCATCAAAGCCCATCAGATACGAGCGCAGTTTCTTCGCGGAATCCGTTGCGTCGTCAAGTCCGTCAGCCGTGCTTTCTGCGACTGCCGCCGTGGAGCTTCCGAAATCAACGTCGGCAATCTCGTAGCCGAACAGCGATGCGGCGGACTGCATGATGTCCTTTAATACGTTTGCGACCGCTGTGACATAAGGAAGTGCCTTGTTCAGCATCGGAATGAGCAGATTTCCGAGTGCACGACCCGCCTGCTCAATCGCAGACGACATAATGCGCATCTGGTTTTGCGTGGAATCGAGCGTGCGCGACATATCGCCCTGTACCCATGTGACCTGCGTCATGATGGCGTAATACCGCAGTTCCGCTTTTTCCGCCTGCGTCATCGACGATACGGCTTCATCAATACCGAGCGACAGCGCGACCGCCTGTAATTTCGCCTGTGACAGGTCGTAACCGAGATTTCGGAGCGGTTCAAGTTCGCCCGAGAAGCCTGAACGCACCTTCTGCATGACTTCTTCGACGGGAATGTTGCGGAACGACGACAGGTCGTAGCCGAGCTGTGTAAGGTTCTGCGACATGACTGCCGCGCGGTCGTTTGCGACACCGAAGCCGGTTGCAAGCGTCTGAAAAACGCCCTGCGCCTGCATCCACTGCTTGGGGTCAATACCCATAATTTCGTTTACGGTATCCGCATACGCTTTCGCCTCATCTGCGAAATCACCCATTGCAACGGAGAACATATTGTATGTTTCTTCGTAATCCGCGGACGATTCCACAAGGTCGACAATCGCGTTGCCGATTCTCTTGATTGTGTAAAACGATACACCCAATTTCAGATACGATTTCGCGGAACGGGTCATCACGGCGTTCATTTTCTCGGTATTTGAGATGATTGCCTGTATTTTCGTCGGGAGAGACGAGAATCCCGCGGAAATCGCGTTCATCTTCGTGGCGAGCGGATCTATCGCATCCGCCGCCTGCTCAATACTCGACTTAAAGCCAGACCAGTCAACGCCGTTCAGCGCGGTTGCGACCTCGGGGAGCTTTTTTAACTGGTTGATGGTGGTCGTCAGTTTGATGTTGCCGACCGCTTTCAGACCGCCAAGCGAACCCATGAGGTTGTCGAGTTTGTCCAGGCCGGGCGTGTCGATTTGGTTGACGGCTTCCGACAACGCCTTCAACTGGTTCGCGGTCGTTCTGAAACCGGAGATGCCGCCTTTGATTTCCGTTTTCAGCCCGCCAAGCGAATTTTTCAGCTTGTCCAGACCGGGTATCGCGGCGGCGGCATCGGACGATATTTCGATTGTTAATGTATCAATACTTTCCTCTGCCATCCGTCATCACCCCTTTTCAAAACGCTTGTTGAACGATATTGCAAACATTTCCATATACGCTTTCGCTTTATCGTCGCTTCTGGATTCCTTGGTCTTCTTCTGCTCCGCATCCTGTTCCCGCGACAGTGGGAACGGCTCTTCCGGATACGGTCGCGGCTTTGCGTTTTTCGCAAACGCATGAAGAACCGGGGACACGTCGCACAATGCGTGGTAGATGTACATTCCCTGCATCCACAGCTCTTCGTTCTTGCGCTTTTTGCGGTATCCTTCGGCTTTCCGGTACGCAATCGGTGCGGCGGTATCGCCGTTCCAGAATTCGTCGTAGGTCATGCCGATAGACATATAATAAGGGCACAGCCGGTCAAACACCGCGCGAAGCGTCAGTTCTTCTTTGGACGGTTCCTCGCTTACGGAATCGCCGTCCATTCGGCGTTTCCCTCATCGCCCGACGGGTCTTCCATCAGCGAGGAAACGGTCTCGTCATACATCCCGACGAGTACGGACAGCAGCTTCGTTTTATCCGGCATGGATTCAAACATACGGTCAACGGTTTCCGTTTCCACACGCTTGTGATTTGCCATAAACGCGCCGCGGAACAGGACCATAAGAGAGGACACCGGCTTGCGCTTGATGTCGGACAGGGAGAAACCTGCCTGCTCCAGCGCAAGTGCCGTGGTGCGGGTGTATTCCAGAAGATACTCCGCACCGTCAAACTTGATTTTCAGTTTCTTGCTCATACTTCGTTACCTCGTTTATTCGTCTACCGTAATGGGAGTGGACGGCGCAATGCTGATGCGCATATTCACGACCTCGTTGACACCGCCGCCGACCGGATACGCGGACAGCTGACCTGTAAACTTAAACTTTCCGTGTTCGCCCGTGGGTGTCAGCGTTTCGCCCTCTCCAGAGCCGCCGAACCATACCGCATAATCATTGTCGGCACCTTCCAACGACTTCAGCGTGGTGTAGTCTTCCTTGGTGTAGTTTGCATCAAAGGAAAGGGCATCAAGCGACTGAATGCCGGCAATATAGGTCTGCATGCTGTCGGAAAGTGTGGTCGTCTCCAGCATCTCGGGTTCACCGCCGAGATCGGGGAACGATTTGATGTCGACGAGCTTTTCGTAGGTCGATCCGGTCGATGCCTTTTTCATCAAAAAAACCTTATAGGTGGAAATTGCCATAAGTAAAATTACCTCCTGTAAATGATATGTTCGCGGGAAACAACGGCGCGGTATCGCGCCACCATGCGGCAGACGGAAGCGTCATACTGGTTCGGGACGGTGTTCATGGAAATCCGCGTGAACCCCATTCCGTTCATCGCCGTGTCAACCGTCGCCATGATTTCCTTGCATTCCGTTTTCTTTCCTGCACGTTTGTTTGAAAATACGCTGACTTCATACATGAGCACCGCGTGATTTTCGTTCGTTGACGTGGAAGCCGTTTCCTGCATCGCGTAATTATCGGATTCTTCCACAAAAACGCACGGGAAGCGCGGCGGAACGCTGACGTACTCGGACGTAATATAGGCATCATGACCCGCGGCGACAGAAGCCTTGACGCGGCGATATACCTCATCTTCGATGTCAATCATTCCGCAAACACCTCCTTTGCGATTTCGGGGATACGCGGCAGAATGTTTTTCACCGCGTTGTACATCGGCATCTGGGCTGGAGTACCGCGGGTGATGTGCAAACCGTCTTCGTCCACATATCCCCATGCGCGGCGTGCGCCGTGCCCTTTGCCGTAAGTGCCGATGGTAAAGCCGTGTTCCGCGCCCCATTCGTGCGGCGTAGACCCCGCTGGCGTGTTGTGGTATACACCCGCGCCGAACTCCACGAACACCGCTTCCTCGCCTTGCGCAAGAACGACGGTGATGTCGCCTCGGTTTCCGGTCGTCACGGTCACGTCCGGCGTTCGGGTTCCGCCTTCCGTGAGGCCGTTGTAAACGGATTCCGCGAATCTGTCTCGGATGTCCTTTTCAAGCTCCTCCGAAATACGGCGGCGCAGTGTCTCCGATTTCCGTTTCACTGAAACGCTGTAGGCAGATATTTCTTTCATCGCGGCATTCACACTGTTCTCCGAAAGGTTCAGAACGATTCTCATGATACGTTTACCCGTACAATGGCGACCGTCATCACGTTTTTGCTTTTCGAGATACGGCGGATGATGTGGTCGTGCGGCGTGCCGTCGGACGGTTCGTGTTCCATCCACAGCACGTCTTCCTCGGAGACATCGGGGAACGGCTTGAAAAACGTAATCACGCTGTCGTAGGTCACGTTCACGCCGAACATCTGCCGCGTTGCCTCGTCTGACGGAACAGAAACACTTGCGCGGAGCTGGATGGGATCGGAATATATCGGCAGTGTTTCCCGCGTTTCTTTGCCGTTCCCGTCGAAAATCGGCGCATTTTCGAGATAATGCGAAATCCAGAAATTCCGCTTGTTGCGGTCAAGCCCTCTCATGCAACACCTCCCGCAAACGGAACGATTTGCTTCGTGAGTTCGTCTGGGAGATCCGCGCCGCCGTAGGAGCGGGAAACGCCGTTTTCGGTGTGACCCGTCTGCCCTTCCGCGCCGCGCTTGTTGATGAGAAATGCCGCAATTCTGCACTGCAGAACTTCGTATTTTGCAGGCACTTCCGTGACGTCATTTCGGAACGGATAGGCGCGTGTCACAATTTCCTGCGCGGCGATGTCAAGATACGCTGGAATGAGGTCTTCGTCCGCATCATCCGTCATCGAGAGAACCGTCACAATCTTGCACTCAATATCCATTCCCCATACCCCCGTATCAGCCGATGGTCAGTTTGACCGCCTTGGCAGCATCGGTCAGCGCGGCAAGATAGAATTTGCGGGAGTAGATGGTGTTCCGACGGATGTTGCCGTCGCGTTCCTGCTCGATTTCGGTACCCTTCTTGTTGAACAGCGTAACCGCTTCCTTTGTGCCGCCGACGATGGTGCCTTCCTCGGTATCCTTTTTCGTGTACAGATTCCAGCCCGCGACCGTGCCGACGTATCCGTTGACGGAGAATGCCTCGACATACTTGAGGTCGTCCTTGAGAGCCTTGCGTACCTTTGCCATGTCGGCGGGAGAGACGAAGGCGAACTTCTCAACGCCTTCAAGGTTTTCAAGCGCAAGAGCCGCGCCCATATCGACGAACGCCGCAAAATCGGGGGACGTTGCCGTAACGGCCTGCGTCGTCTTGTTGAACTCCGCAAAGATGTCCGCCATTTCGATGTTGAACATATCCGTACCCATGTGACGGATGCCGGTTTCAATGGCGATGGGGTCGGTCATCGCTTCCTCGTCGTAGTACTGGAAACAGTTCTGCGCGAGCAGGATTTTGTATTCCGCGGGCGTGAAGCTTGCCTCGATGGACTTGGTGTTACCCGCACCCATTGCCAGCTTCTCCGTGCCGTTGGTCGCGGAATAGACGTTGATGACTTTCTTCATGCCCGCAACACCGACGAGCGTGTTGTCGATGGTGCAGAAACGCGCAAGGTCGAGATGCGAATTGAACTGGTCTTCGATTTCGTTTGCAAGTACGAAATTTTCGTAAACGGTATTTGCCATGTGTTACTTACTCCTTTTTATAAATGTTTTCGTACGCTTCCCTGTTCGCAAGCGCGAATTCCTGTCTTTGCGCAAGCGTCATGCGGGAAAGCGTTTCTTTTGTCACCGTCGGCGCAGGATTCCCGTTTGCGGGCGCGGGCGTGCTTTTCAGCAACTCCGCGCGCAGTGCTTTTTCTCTTGCTTCGGTGTGCTTCTTCTGGTTTGCAAAAACAGTTTCCGTATCGCCGTTTGCGAGCGCTTCTGCAGTCGAGCGTGCGAGGTCTTCCGCGTAGCCCATGCCGAGATAGGCGTTTGCGTACGTGCCAATTTTCTTTTCGCGGTCGAGTTCTTCCACCCGCGCCCGAAGCAGTTCGATTTCCTCGGCGGTCTGCTGCGCCTTGGCTTCGTCCTCGGTCATTTTCTCACGGATGGTCTTCTTCGCGGCGGCAAGGTCGGATGCGGTCTTATCAAACACATCTTTTCTGACGTACCCGCTGTAATCCGGCTCGTAGGCTTCCCATGCGGCGATTTTTTCTTCGGGGGTCATGTTTTCGTAATTTTCAATCTGAATCTTCATGCGGTTTTCTCCTTTGCGTTTGCGCAGTTCTCTCTGCGTGTCGCGTTTTTACGACTTCTCTGTCAAATTAAAAAATAAAAAAGCCGAATGACCGCGTTTTCGCGTATCAATCGGCATTCTTTGATGCTCTGATATATTTTGTTTCCGTGTCGATGTCAACCGTCGCTTTGCACTTCGGGCAACGTATCTGCGCTTTCCCTGCCAGATCCATCAACCGCCGGTTGCACATCGGGCAACGTATCTGCTGTAGCGGCATTCTGTTGTTTCTCCATATACTCCTTGCTCATCAGATATGCGCTTTCCGGGTCGGGGAATGCACCGCACATCGAGAAGCACAATTCCGGATGCACCTTTCCGCTGTTCAGCGTGGATACGAGAACCTCTGCTTTCGCTGTGATGTTTTCGTAATTCCGGCGCGTGAAACGCGTTTCGATGTCGGTCAAGCGGAGCGACGTGCCTGTCGTGTCCCGCAGAATGCGCAGTACCAGCTTGAGCGTTTCTTTTTCGGATTTTCTGAAATTCTGTTCGATGGATTTCGCGTGTGCTTCTGCCGACTGCCATCCGTCGCGCATGATTACGGCACTTCCGGTGTCGCTTGTGGAAGACCCGCCGTTCCGGTTGGGAACGCCGCAGATGGTGAGGATACTCTGATAAATATCGTCCTTCAACGTCTGCACGTCGCTCTGGCTCATCTGCGGGGACAGATATTTCGCATCCGTACCTTCCGGCAGACACAGCGTTTTGTATTCCTCAAGGCTTGCATAAGTGTCTTTGTCGAGCTGTGCGCCGATGACGGCGAGAAAGCTGTTCACAAACTGCACGATGTCGTCCATGCGGTTGGACTGCAACTCATCAAGCGCATCCAGAAGCGGCAGAACCGGTTCAAATACGCCAAGTTTTGCGATGTCAGCGGGGTATTCCACAATCGGAATCGCGCCGAGTGCGTGCGGCTCCGCTCTCACGTCGCCGTGCATATGCGAAAATTCGTAGTAGGCGTTTTCGGTATACACGGAAAACACGATGTCACGGTCTTCTTTTGCGACGTAGTACACCGCCATAATCGGCTTCTTTCCGACGTCGTTCCGCCGCACAATGAACGTGTTCCGCGGGTCAAGCGCGTACAGGAGAAGCGGGGATTCGTCGCCGGCGGCATCCCATGCGGGGTTCGGCAGGGTCAGACGGTACGACGTTCCGCAGACGAACAGCCATTTTGCGAGTTCCATGTCGCAGGAAGCCTTGCTTGCATCCGCCATGTACCCATTTAACGCGTTGATGTCCGATGCAATGGCATCATCGCCATCGCCGGATGCGGGATTTTCGCGCCGTACATACTGGATGGGTTCTCCGAATACCCACCCTTCGTAGAAATTCGTGATTTCAAACGCGCGGTTTTCGTTGACTTTGTGGTTGATTTCCGGTCTGATTTCCTTTTTCTTTGAGAGAATCGCCGTTTTCCCGCGGTAATAATCCCAAAGGCGGTTGATGTCGCCGAGATTCGTCAAGTGCGCATCATACACACGCCGTACTTCATCTGCAACATTTTCTGCGTTGATTTCCGTTGCATCCGTATAAATTGCAACGCGCCCATAACTCACACTTATCACCTCTTTCCTTCATTATAGCATATACCTTTCTTCAATTCAATAACTTTATGTAACATTTTTCGGATTCTGGGCATAATTTCAAAATGGTCTCTTTGCAACCGTCGCAACACGGTTTCTGTTCAGCGCAAAATCAACCATCATTGCAAGGCTGTCCGGCGCGTCGTCGTGCAAATTCTTCGACGTAAACGAGAAAACCGTCAGCTCTGTCATCGCGCGGCGGTATTCATCGTCGCAGTGCGCACTGTCGCGGAAATAAAAATTCCGTATAATCGGCGCGTGCTGTTCGATGCGGGTCAGCTTCGCCATGTTCGTTGGCGCGCGCTTGTGACCCATGTTCAGAGAATACCCGTATTCATTCAAAAGGATTCTGTGAACATCGTCGCAGTATTCGTCGCCGCCGTTGTTTGCTTCCACACGCCCCATTTTCGCTTTGTGCTGAAGAATTTTCGCAATGACGCGGGGTTTCGTCACCAGTTTATCGCGGTTGTCAAAAATCCAGTCGTGAATATAAACGTCTTCGCCGTAGATGTACGCAATCGGCATCGACAGACTGTCCCCGCCGCCCCACGCCACGTCGATGACAAAAGCGATGTTGTCCGGCTCACCATCAGGGAGAACACCGTTGTAATACCGAAGGCTGTCCGATGCAAACGCAAGACCTTCTTTTTCGATGCCGTTCTGCATAAACAGGCACTCAAAATCGGCGGGGTCTATTGTGGATTTGATGTCCCTTATCTTCTCTGTCGTATATCGGTCTGGGTGCTCGTATTCAAAATTCGATACTTCGTTCTCGTCCCATACCGGAATCGCAATAAAACGGTACTGCGGGTTCCCGCCGTGCTTTGCTTCCATGCGACCGATGGGGTCATAGGAAGACCACCGTGTTCCGAGCATCAACTGCTTTACATTGTCGCCGATCATACGCGTCGTCAGCGTTGCTGTGTAATCGGAATACAGTTTGTCGAGCCGTTCGGGCGAACGCGCCTCCTCTTTGTTCTTCACAAGGTCGTCCGTTATCATAAAGTGGTTGGCTCTCGTTCGTCCCGTGACGGATCCGGACATCGACACGAGACCGAGTGTCGGGAAATCTCCCGCACGGCGGTATGTGACGGTTTTGTATTCCGCGGAAATATCCGGAAGACCGACATCCGGGAAAATATCGTGAAAACAGTATTCGTCCGTGTCGGTCAGCATGGAACGCACGGAATCGAGCATCATTTTTGTCATGCCGTCCGAATACGAAATGTACATATTCGCCGAGTGCGGGTCAAGCCCGATGATGTACGCAAGCAAAAACTTGATGAGCGTGGTTTTCCCGGTGCCCGGCGGCATCGAGAAGCCGAGATACAGCGCGGCGACGTCATCGATGAAGTCCTGTATCTGCGTTGCGATGCGGTGCTTTCCTTCAAGAACCTTTCGGCGCGGAAGCCAGAAACGCGCCTGCGGTTCCCGCTTCCATTCCATCCCGATCATAAAATCGTCGAAACTGTACTGCCCCGCGTAAAAATAGGTGTCTCGCACGATTTCAAGGGAATCGGACGTCCGAAGTTCTCTTGCAGCGGCGCGGATCCACCGAACGTATTCATCACCCGGCTTCCGGTCGGAAAGCCCACGCAGGACGGACAGCGCGTCGCGCAGGGATTCGTTTGTCTGCCGCGGCAGGCGTTTAATTCGTTCGATTACTGCGATTTCGGTCATGCTTTCTCCTCTGAAATAAAAACAGTGCCACTACACTTTCATGTAATGGCACTCGGTGGTGCTCTGGTTATTCAAATGACATTCCGAAAATTTCTGTCGTCACAAGAACTTCGTTTGTTTCCTCATTTCTGACGCCGATGGAAAATTTTATTTCCTTGATGTCGTCAAGACATTTGGCATCGGTGTTGCCGAGCGGAACAATGAACGGGTTCTTTGATTTCTCGCCCGGATTTATGTACATCGGTGTCCCGCTCCCGTACATAATTGTATATCCATTCACAGAACCGTTTTCAAGGTACACCCATATTCTTTCGTCTGACTTATTCTCAACAATCAGTTGTAAATATGCAACCCCGTCCACATACTCAACCTCGTACAACGAAACGAACGAAACGGATACGGTGTCGTCTTCATACACAGGCTTCTCTTCCGGCTCGGTTGCCGTTTCGGTCTCCGCTTCGGATTCGACCTCCGAAAACTGACCGCCTTTCGATGAAATGTCTCCGTCAGTCTTTTCTTTCGGAAGCAGTATGATGAACGTGAACACCAATGCTAAAGCCCATACAACAGAGATTAAACACCCTGCTTTTTTATTTTTCTTTTTCATGATATTCTCCTGTTCTTTGTTTTGGCGAATTATTCTTCGTCGTCGTATGCGCCGATGACTTTGTTATCCCAGTCCAGTTTCGCGAGATACCCGCCCTGTGTATCGGAATACAAATCAACGCTTCTTGTGGTTCCGACTTTTCTGAACTTCAGATTCCCGAGCCAATTTATGTATGCCTCTGTTTTTTCATCCGGTATTCCGGCGAGACATACATAAATTATTTTCCTGTTTTCCAGCGTTACGTTCAACTGCCAGTTCTTTGCGCTGAACACTTCTCCTCTTACGATGTGCATATTGCCGTTTTCTATGATATCGACATCATGATAATCTGTAATTCCAACATTTTTTAGAATTTCTTTGCAGTCCGCGATCTCGTCTTTCGTGAATCCGGCGAGAGCAAACTGCGTTTCCCAGTCCGATTTCGCTTCTGCCGTTTCTGCTCTTGCATCGGCGTATTCCGCGGTTGTGTCTTGCTTTCCCGTTCTTGACTCGTTGTTTTTGACCGCCGCCACCTTTGCTGCCGAATCAACTTCTTCGAGCGCATTCTCGACATTCACATTCGGAACCGTAATTACGCAAATAATTGCCGCGATTATCGATGAATACTTTGTGAAACTCGCCATTGCCTTGTTCCGTTTCCCCGCATCTCCGCCCGCAACCGACCTGTACCGGTGCGAGTAATAAGCGTTGAGACCGCTTTCGCAACCGTCAGAACGGCTGAAAGGAGCAGTATAACGACCGAGCACACGATGATTGCGTTCGCTTCCGTTTTCGCTCCGCTGTTGTTAAACAGCACACCGGCGAATATCCCGAGAAATCCCGTGAACCAGAACCATCTTACTTTTACGGCATCCATATGACCGCGCCTCCAGCATTATCATTCGTCTTTGCTTACGATAATTTCCGCCGTTTTATTTTCCAATAGCCATGTGAAATAAAACGTATATGTACCGTCTCT